>JAYFQB010000082.1:0-5324 GCA_034927385.1 Anaerolineaceae bacterium
GGAAATCAGGTTGGAAATGCTGGAGAAGCCAAGTAAATCGAGCTGATTGACAAAATCGGCGTCGAAGCCAGAGTCGATAAGATGCTGCTTGCCAGCAGGCTCGTTGAAGAGGCGGGCAAGGTTGACAACCGCGTTGTCGTCGATTGCGGTGACAAAATCGGTATTTTTGACGTTATGAACCCAGGGGACGTGTTTGTCGCCAATGCCTTCAATGCGGTGAGCACCGAAACCGTTGTTGAGCAGGGTGGGGCACTGTAAGGCTTCGCTGGCGATGATTTTCATGCCGGGGAATTTTTGTTTGAGGTAGTCGCCCGCGGCAATCGTTCCGGCAGAACCAGTCGCGGAGGCAAAACCGGCAATCTGACCCTTGGGACCCAAAAGTTTACGGGAGACCTGCTCCATGGCGTTGCCGGAGATCAGGTAATGCCAGAGGTAGTTGCCAAACTCTTCAAATTGGTTGAAGATCATCAAATCTTCGCCACTGCGGCGGAGTTCCCAGCATTTGTCAAAGATTTCCTTGACGTTTGATTCAGTGCCGGGGGTGGCAATGACTTCGTCCGCCACGTTACGAAGCCAGTCGAAGCGTTCTTTGCTCATGCCTTCGGGCAGAATGGCAACGGATTTACAAGCGAGCAGGTGTGAGTCGTACGCACCGCCGCGGCAGTAGTTGCCCGTTGAAGGCCAGACGGCTTTTTGTGTGGTGGGATCGAACTGACCAGTTACAAGGCGGGGGACAAGGCAGCCAAACGCCGCGCCAACCTTGTGGACGCCGCAGGGGAACCATTTTCCGACCAGGGCAACGACACGGGCTTTGGTGCCGGTGAAGCTGGATGGGAACTCGAGATAGTTGACATCCCCAAAGAGCCCGCCGAATGGCTTGGGTTCGTTGTGCCATGTGATGCGGAAGAGGTTCAGAGGGTGGAGATCCCACAGCCCAATATCTTTTAGTCGGTTTTGGATGTCATCGGGAATTAAGGAGGGGTCTCGCTGCTGCGCCAATGTTGGGATGATAATCTTTCGTTCACGAACGCGCTGCAGCGTGCGTTCGAGCCGGTCTTGCATTATGGTCAAATCAATTTTTGTCATGTTTGGGTTCCTCTGATTAGTATGATTATTTTTCCCGATTCAGCCGGGTTTGGTCGAGGGACTTATCGGGACCCTCGGCAACAATGTATAGGGGACGAGCTTTGGCTTCGTCGTAGATGCGCCCGATGTCCTCGCCGAGCACACCCATGCCAATCAGCAGGACGCCAGCCAAGAACATCATAGTCAGCCAGACTGCCAGCACGTAGGTGAGATCAAAACCGGAAAAAAGCGCCAGCCCGAGGTAAACCAACAGGAGCAAGATGCTCAGGGCAACCAGAACGACGCCGCCTGTGGTCAACATCTGAAGGGGGAAAGTCGAAAAACCGGTAACGGCATTCATCGCCAGGCGAATCATCTTTTTAAGTGGGTAGTGGGTCTGACCGGCATGTCGGGCGGCACGCTTGTATTCCACACCGATCTGCCTGAAACCAACCCAGGCACCCATGCCGCGGAGGATGCGGTTTCGCTCACGCATCTGGTTGATAATTTCAAGCGCCTGGCGGTCGATCAGGCGGAAGTCGCCGGTGTTGAGGGGCATTTTCACATCGGTGATTTTGTAGATGAGCTTGTAGAAGAGCGAGGCTGTGGTCAACTTGAACCAACTTTCGCCTTCGCGCTCGGTACGCACGGCGTAGACCACCTGGTAGCCTTCGCGCCACTTTTTGATTAACTCGAGAATCACTTCCGGCGGATCCTGCAGGTCGGCGTCGATTATCACAACCGCCTGTCCACGGCTGTAGTCCATTCCGGCGGTGACCGCAATTTGGTGACCAAAGTTGCGGGCAAAGATGATTGGACGCACGCGGTGATCCCGCGCGGCAAGCTCGCGCATGATATCCGTAGAGCCATCGGAGCTGCCGTCATCCACCAGGATCAGTTCCCAGTCTTCGCCAGTCTGATCCATGACTTCGCTTACGCGGTTGTAGAGCAGCGGCAGGTTCTCAAGTTCATTAAAAATTGGTGCGATGATGCTAAAAACTGGTTCAGACATGGAGTGCCTCCTTTAATTGCTTTAGCGTCGGCTCAATGATTGGAGGTGTCGCTACAGCACGCATCGCGGCATTGACATCTTTCAATCCGCTTCCAGTGCACAGAACCAGGGCGGGTTCATCCGGCTGGTGCAGACCCTGCCTGATGGCGGATTGCAGACCGGCAAAGGCTGCGGCGGCGGCTGGTTCAACAAACAGACCGGCTTTGCCAAGCGTTGGGATGGCTTGGAGGATTTCCTGGTCGGAAACCGTCAGGAAGTAGCCACCGCTCTGCCTGACCCGGTTAAGTGCCCGCAGACCATCGCGAGGCAAATCCACACTGATGCTATCAGCGACGGTTTTCGCGCTGACGGGAGCAACGGTTTTACTGCCGGCGGTAAAGGCGTTGTAAATAGCGGCTGAGCCCTCAGCCTGCACACCAACCAATCTGGGCAGTTTTTCGATCCAGCCAAGAGCCAGCAAGTCCACAAAGCCTTTCGCCACACCGCTGAGGATGTTGCCATCGCCAACCGGGATGAAAACGGTCAGGTTTTGGGCGAATTTCTCGCGGTTGCGGAGAACCTGTTCCCAGATTTCCAAACCGGCTGTCTTTTTGCCTTCAACGGTGTACGGATTGAAGCCTGTGTTGCGGTTGTACCATCCGAGCTCGCGGGAGGCTTCGATGCTCAAGTCAAATGCCTGGTCGTAGGTTCCATCCACCAGCAGGACTTGCGCGCCAAAGGTCAGGAGCTGAGCCACCTTTGCGGGTGGGGCACTGCGCGGAGCAATGATGATGGCATGCCTGTTTACGCTGGCAGACATACACGCCATGGCGGCGCCGGCGTTACCGGTTGATGCCGCGATCACCGTTTGGATGTCTGCCTGGATTGCCCGGGCAACCACGAGGGCGCTTGCGCGATCCTTAAAAGAGGCACTTGGGTTTCGACTTTCGTCTTTGATCCAAAGCTCGCGCATGCCAAGCATCATACGAAGGGATTCGGGTTGGTAGACTGGCGTGCAGCCGACCTGGTGGAGGGGGGTATTTTGAAAACCGGGGTCCGGGGCGGCAAGCAGCGGCGCGTAACGCCAAACAGAGTTTTCACGGCTGTTCAGGATGGCATCCTGGCTTACCTCAGCCGGGTTTTCCTCAAAGCTGAAGTGCGTGTCCAGGTTTCCACCGCAGGTCAGACAGGTGTAGGTGGCTTGGTCGGGCTCAAAACGCTGCCCGCATTCGGAACATTGATAGTAACTAAGCGGCATGACGGTTTCCAGTAAGGTTTTTTTATAGAACCAATGGGTGAGCCTTTGCTTTGGAGATAGACTCACCCATTTTATTTGTTTAAACGTTAATTGTTGTATATTCTACCGTACTCTGCCTACGGAATGATCCATGTACCAGTTTTTCCATCGAGGGCGTCTTTAATATGCTCAGGGTTGGTGATCAGGGCTTTTTTACCGCCCTGGTCCATGAACTTGAGGATAGCTTCGATTTTTGGCAGCATGGAGCCTTTGGCGAACTGACCTTCAGCCAGGTATTGGCGGGCTTCAGCAACGGTCATCTGGTCGAGCCATTTTTGATCGGGCTTGTTGAAGTTGATCGCCACTTTTTCGACGGCTGTGCTGATCAGGAACAGGTCTGCCTTTATCATGCTGGCGAGAATGGCGGAACCGAAATCTTTATCGATGACGGCTTCGACGCCAACCAGATCGCCATTTTCTTTTTGCATGACAGGAATGCCGCCGCCGCCCACCGCGACAACGACAAAGCCCTGGTCAATCAGGCTGCGGATCGCGTCGGCTTCAACGATGGTCTGAGGGATGGGGGAAGGAACCACACGGCGCCAACCACGACCGGCATCTTCGACCATTGTCCAGCCTTCTTTGGCGATTTTTTCTTTCGCGGCCGCTTCTTCCATGAAGGATCCGATCGGTTTCGTCGGATTCTCGAAGGCGGGGTCTTTGCGGTCGACGATGGTTTGAGTGATCACCGTGGCAGCTTGTTTGTCGATACCGCGCAGGTGGAATTCATTATGCAATGCTTGCTGGAACATGTACCCAATGGCGCCTTGGGTGTCGGCACCGCAGTAATCCAGGGGAACTTCGTGCAGCTCGTGGGCTGCGATTTCAGAGCGGCGCAGGATGAAACCAACCTGTGGACCGTTGCCGTGGGTTACGACGACATCCCAGCCATCAATGATCATGCTGGCGATGTGCTTCATCGTTTCCACCGCAGCCTGATACTGGTCATGGACGGTCTGATGGTTTTTGTCTTTGATTAATGCGTTGCCGCCTACTGCAACTACTGCCAAACCTTTGCTTTGCATAAAAAAATCTCCTTGGAAGTCCTGGTGTGTTTTGTGTTTACATTTGCAACAGGCGTTTGGTCGCCTGGTTATGTTTTAGAACATGGCTTTGGACATCGAGCGTGGTCAACTGACCTTCGCGCACGATCACCCGCCCGCCGATTACAGTCCAGTTTGCTTTTACAGGCTGGCAAAACAGGATGGTGGCGAGGGGGTCGGCGATTGCGCCGGCATAGTCCAACTGGTTCAGGTCCAGCGCGAAGAAGTCCGCGCATTTGCCGACTTCCAGCGAACCGATATCTTTGCGCCCCAAAACAGACGCGCCGCCGCGGGTGGCGATCGAAAGCGCCTGGCGGGCGGTCATGAGGGGGGGCGCATCTGGGGCGGAACGCGAGGCACCTTTGATGCCGCTGTTCAACCGGGCGAGCAACAGTGCCTGGCGCACTTCGTTGAGCATGTGGGAACCGTCATTGCTGGCAGAACCGTCCACGCCAATCCCAAGTTTCACGCCGCGCGCGAGCATATTCATCACTGGAGCGACACCGGAAGCAAGGCGCATGTTGGACGACGGGCAGTGCGCCACGCCGCAGCCGTGATGCGCGTAGAGGTCCATTTCGTCATCATTCACCCAAACCGAGTGAGCAAACCAGACGTCTTCTCCGATCCAGTCGACTGATTGCATGTAGGCGACGGGTTTGTGCCCGAATTTTGCCAGGCAAAAATCGTCTTCATCTTCTGTTTCCGCTAAGTGAGTGTGTAGGTGAACGCCATATTTTCGCGCCAAGGCAGCCGATTCACGCATCAGTTCCCCCGTGACGCTGAATGGCGAACACGGCGCGAGGACAATCTGGAGTTTGGAGCCGGGATTTGGGTCATGGTAGCGTTGGATCAAGCGTTCGCTGTCTTTGAGGATGTTTTCTTCGGTATCCACCACCGAATCGGGGGGAAGACCACCCTGGGATTGACC
>JAYFQB010000031.1:0-5243 GCA_034927385.1 Anaerolineaceae bacterium
CCAAAAAGGGTCAGCCGCTGGCGTCGGCGGCGGTGAAGCCGTTCGAGGCGAATTTCGCGGCCGCTCTTATTTTCCGATTTCGTTGAAATCGGCACGGCCATTGTAAGCTTCAACTGTTTTTCCATCTTTCGTCAATGTCCCGTCGTAAACTGTCCCATAACTTGATGCAATCCAACCCTCAAAATTGAAGGGGATGCTTCCTCCGGCTCCAATCCAGACTCCGTTGTAGCGTCTGGCAATGTGGAAGTGCGTGCCGTTGGTCACCCCACCCTCACAAGAGGCATAACCAATCACATCTCCAGCTGCAACTTGCGTGCCAAAGGCTATACGCCCCTCCTCACCGATGTGGAAGTAATGAACCGTCCAGCCTGTTTGTTCCGACCCGTCGCCGTCCAGGTCCAGGACCACAGCCGCCGCGGCGGACCGCACCACCATGCCGTCTGCTACAGCAAGAACCGGGGCATCACTCTCATAGCAACCGTAATCGTCCGCATCGCCGGGAGGTGCAAAATCAAGCGCAGCCCAGATGCTGCCCGTGCCGTAACCCCAATGCGGTCCGGAAGTCAACAGCCAGATATCGCCAGGCGCGAGCGGCAGGATGAATTCTGGCTGGGTCAGCCCTTCGGGCACGAGCGGTTCGATCGTAAACGCGAAAGGAAAGCCAAACATCCTTTCATAGGTGGCATATACACCAGCATCAGAAACTGCGGTTTTCCAGTCAGATTTGCTTTTAACCAGGCTGAAAAAGCGCTGCACACCAGCGGTAGCTGGATTGATGGTCGGGTCGATACGCATCACCTCGCCATCCGAAAGCGTCCAAACCGCCAGGCTGCCCTGCTGCCAGAGCGTGCTTCCACGGAGGAGCTCATTGGCAGCCCAACCCAACTGCTTATAAAGCCCTTTGTAGTATTGGTTAATCAAGCCGAGTGGATAATCGGCTGGGATATCGCTCTTTCCCTCGCCTGTCACCCACCCGCTCTGATATTCAAGCAGCGCAAGCAAAAAACGTGGGTTAACACCGTTCTCATCCGCCACACGCTGGACAATCTCTGCCCCACTTAGTTGGCTTTCATCTTCGAGTATTTCTTCATAACGACTTAATTTCCCATTGAACTGCCATACCACCGACTCCGTATCAAAATCCTTTGCCGGAGGGCTGTAGACCAATTCCGATTCGGGGATAACCTTAAAGCTGGTGGCTTGCTCGTTGGCGCTGGCAGCAGGAATGACGATCACATCACCCGGATTGATCAGGTTTGGGTCTTTTATTTCATTGCGATCAATGATCTGCTTGACCGAAACCTGGTTCAACAGTGCAATCTGCGCCAGGGAATCGCCTTGTTGGATCGTGTACTGGGCTTCGGAGGCGCGAAGTGTTGGCAGTGCCATCGGGGCGTTGGGCGTTGGCTGCAAACCGGCAGGGGCAAGCGTGAGCGTAACCTGCGGCACAGAAGTCGGTAACTGAAGTACACTCTGAGTCGCTGTTTGCTCGATGGTAAATGGCGGTTGGGGTGTGTTTGAGACGGGTGTAGCAGATCCTGACACCCTCCAGGGCGTGTAATCGGTTACGCTCCGTTTACAGCTTGAAATCAGAACTAAACCGACAATGAGCGCAAAAGCAAGAGGAAAAATCGTTCGCGAGGTAGCTTTCATGCTGTTGACTGATACACAAATCATGCCAGAAATGAACTGATCGTGCCGACATTAAATGAGGGCGTGTCATCGTGCTCGAAGAGTTTGGCGCCATAGAACCTATATTAATCGATGCCTTGAGAAAGCCTACCCACCATAATTGTCCCGTACACTTTCAAAAAAGGCTCGCGATGACGAGCCGATCTTGCCAGCGTCGTTTAGCTGGTATTAAACATGAATTTTGTTCAGTGATCTATGGAGAAGGGGTCGATTGGTCTGAAACTGGCGGTAAATCCGGCACCGGGTACTGATACCAGGACCAGGTTGGGCTAGGTAAAGGGGTTGCCAATATGGGAGTAGAGGTCGGAAGAGGTGTGGCTGTGGAGACAATGGTGAACATATCAGGTACAAAACAGCGTGCCAGCAGATCCACATAATACATCTTTTCGCTCTTCTCCGCGCTCAACATCACCCGTGTGCCGGTTACCGCCTCAATTCTCAAAGCTCCGACTTTCTCCGGGGTCTCCAGCAAGACTACAGCAGTTTCATTCCCATTTGGAAACGTAATCTGCACCAATCCTTGCTCAGGATCCCTCACCCAGGCTCCTGCCGCCACTGACCAGTTTTGCCCGTTCAAGATGCCGATCCAGCCATTGGTCGCTCTGGCTTGCCTCCAGATCAAGTAAAAATCAAAGTCCTCCTGGATTCCATAATAAACTATCCCAACCATATCCTCGGGGGCGGGCTCAGTCCAGACCATTTCACCGTCGTAAGCCATGGCGGTCTTGTCTCCCCAGTACTGTTGGGTTTCAAACGCTCTCATCCCATCCAGGCGAGCTGCCTCTGTAGCCTTTTCTGCCGGGTCAGTCATATTGGCGATTTTTGTTTCCCAAAAGGAGTATTCAACCTTTTCGAAATCGAAACGCGGATCCATCTGACCGCTGGCGAAGGAGAAGAAATACGAGATTGCCCCAACAAGAGCAGCAATAACCACCAAGCCAATCAACATTGTTTTGTTGTGCTTTTTCATGTTAAGGTTCTCCGTAGTAATACTTCATGTCAGTTCCCCAGGTCAGAGGGGACTCAATTCTGCTTTCATCAACAACACGAATCAAGAATTGCTGATATCCAAACTCAAGGCTGTTATCTATGCCAACGCAGACGTTTGGATCTGAGATTTCCATTTGATCACAAGCAGCTTCCTGGGTCATTGTCCCACTAAAGGTAATCTTGTCGTTATGTGTGTTAAATGAATATATTCCAATACTGTACCATTGATCTGCATTTGCACCAGTCGTGTTGTAATTCATGGGAATTGATCGCGACGAAGAATATTCATTCCTTAATTTGTTAACATCATCCTGAGTCCAACCATTCAGACATGATCCGGGAGGATAATATCCTGGTGGAGATTGAGGAGGAGGGCTGTTTGGGGGACAACCATCAGCGGAACCGATGAAATAGTTGAGAGGAAAAACTATCATCATTTTAGATAAAAGGTTGCGCCATTTTTTCATTTATCTCCTTGTATTAATCCTACTTTAACTCGCCATTAACATAATAACGCGCGCTATCCGATTTTTCAATATCCCAATCACACACGTAATTGCCCTGCAACCTATTCAACGCAATTGCTTTGCGAACCCATTCAATTGTTTGACAATTCACCACTTTCGGGTAAAATATCATTTCACGCCGGAGTGGCGGAACTGGCAGACGCGCTACGTTCAGGGCGTAGTGAGCACAGCGCTCGTGAGAGTTCAAATCTCTCCTTCGGCACCAGAGACCTCCTTTATTGGAGGTCTTTCTTTTCCCCAAAACGCAGTTACGAATTGAGTCCTCAGTGGTACAATATTTGCAACAAAGGTTGCTATGTTTAAGAAATTTGTTGAGAAGCTCAAAGAGATCAATTGGACCGACCACCGCCTCATCACTGTCGTTGTGATTGTGGTTCTGGTGGTTCTCATGATGGATTTCAACAACCGCATGAGCAATATGATCCAACTAAACCAGATGGAAAGCATTCTGGAGACCAAACTGAGCGGGCTCGAGGCAACACGCCTGGTTGTTGAGGACCAGATTGCCTATGCCACTTCGGATCGCGCCCTCGAAGAATGGGCACGCGAGAAAGACCGCCTCATCGCCGAAGGTGACCATCCCATCATCCTCATGCCCCCAAGCGACTACACACCGGTTCCCACCGCGGCGCCCAAGACCGAAACCGTAATCCTGACTCGCCTCGAAATCTGGAAAGAACTGCTTTTCGGCGCGGAGTGATTCTCTAAACCTGCCTTCCGCCAATCCAACCAATTAACCCACAACGGCTCAATTCAAAAAATTAATATCTCAGATTCCTGAGGGTTTTCTCGGGTATAATCCTTTGGTTATGAACCTGAAAGAGTTAACTCAACAAATGAATGACCTTGTGCGTCATCACGGTTGGTATGAGCCTGATTCCCCTAAGCAGCAGACCGCCCGTAACCTGGCGATCTCGCTTAGTTTGGAGGCGTCTGAGGTGCTGGAACATTTCCAATGGACTGATGAAACCAAGGACGCTGAAGGTCTTCGCGGGGAGCTTGCGGACGTGGCACTCTACCTGCTGCAGCTTGCCAGCGTTGAGAAAATCGACCTTGAAAAAGCCATTCTGGACAAAATTGAGCAAAATTGGGACCGGAAATGGCCCGAAGAAAGCGATCTATCATGAAAGTCGCAGTTTTCGGCTCAGCCAATGCCCATGAGGGCGAAGATCTCTACAACCTTGCCTATCGGCTTGGAAGCTTGTTAGCAGAAGCTGGTCATATCGTGATGACTGGCGGTTATTGCGGCACGATGGAAGCCGCCTCTCGCGGAGCAGCCGAAGCCAGCGGGCATACAATTGGCGTGACATCCAATGAGATTGAAGCCTTTCGCCCCGGCGGTCCAAACGCGTGGGTGCGTGAGGTCATCCCAACGCTTACGTTGGGAGATCGAATCGCCATCCTGACCCGCACAGCGGATGCCTTTATTGCCCTGCCTGGCGGCGTCGGCACTTTGGTGGAAGTCGCCATGGCTTACAACCTGAACGCAATCGGCGCCATCAACGCGCGTCCCCTGGTCGTGATTGGGGAAGGCTGGAAACAAACCTTTGAGGCTTTCTTTACAGGTCAGAACGCGAGCGTAAACGCTTCGACTCGAGCAATTCTACAATTTGCCGCGGATGCCGATGGCGCTGTGGCTTTATTACAACAGGAAAAAGAGTGATTATGGACGATAAAAAATTACCCAGCAGAAAAGAAAATTTCTCCGAGTGGTACAACCAGCTCGTTATCCGTGCAGAGATGGCTGATTACGCCCCTGTGCGCGGGTGCATGGTGGTGCGCCCTTATGGCTGGGCTCTCTGGGAGAACATCCAGGATGCCCTCAATAAGCGTTTCAAAGCGACAGGGCATGTGAACGCCGCTTTCCCGCTTTTGATTCCGCAGTCTTACATGACCAAGGAAAAAGAGCATGTTGAAGGCTTTTCGCCTGAGCTGGCGGTTGTGACCCACGGCGGTGGGCAGCTCCTGGACGAGCCGTTGGTGGTTCGCCCCACCTCCGAGACCATCATTGGCACGATGTATGCCAAATGGATT
>JAYFQB010000327.1:0-1536 GCA_034927385.1 Anaerolineaceae bacterium
AAACTCTAGTAGCTTTGGCGCATTGAATGACCGAGTTTCCTCCTGGAAGGTGACTAACTAATTGCTGGTTTTTCCACAAGAAGGGATCAGTCATGAGGTTATTAAAGTCCGCATTGAGGATCTAGTACTGATTGCCATGGATGTCCTGTGCGGTTGCGATCTGCGCTTCGATCATGACCTGCTGGGTAAAGCGGTCAATTTCACGAATAGTGCGTTTTCGGAGGGTTGTGCCAAAGAAATGGCAACTCCGGTGCATCCTGCCCGACCTGTGTGGCCGATGCGGTGCACGAAGACTTCCGTGTCATCCGGGAGGTCAAAATTGGATACATGAGAATTTTTCACCCTTCAGGATGATTCCGATGTGCTTTTTTGTAAAGACCTATCATCTCATATGTTTCTGAACTTACTCAGGTATAATTTTGTTGGTACAAAAATCTGGTTAATTAAGATGATAAATAATGATACTAAAGAACTCAATCTGAAACTGATTAATATTTTTGCCTATGTCAGCTTAGTTATTTCGGCTGCCTGCATTCTGCTCGTTACCCAAACTAAGTTCTTCCAATTCCCTGACTCCATATTGTCTACTGCAACATTGATATTAGCGGTTAAATTCGTTCTCTTATCATCCCTTTTTATTTTTATGTTTAGGTTCTTTCAAAGAAAAAAATCAAAAGGGGAAAAGGATGCTTTTTGGACAGTGATGCTTATTCTCGGCCTACTTCTGTTCATCGTTAGTTTGCTTTTTTTTGTTTTTGATAAGTATGCTTATATTGGCCCAGGTGTTCTAAGGTTTTCTGGATTCGGAAGTTTCTCATTTGTGTTTATTTCGTCTTTATTATTTTGTGCTCAATTTCTTTTTTTTCAGGTTATTGAGCGTATTTATCGATTAGAGGCTAACCATTTTTTGCGAAAAGCAATGAATATAGTCATTACATTAACGGCTGTCACATGCTTATTAATAGTGTTAGTCAATATTACTATTGGGATTTCAACTAAAAATGAAATCAAAAACTGGGAGAACGCAAGGTATCATCATGCAACGGTTGTTTTCGGGGCTGGTGTTTATCAGTCTGGAGAGATCTCCGGTGTATTTATGGATAGGCTTAAGACAGCTTCTAGATTATTTCACAGCGGCAAGACAGATTTGATAATTGTAAGCACCTCATTGGATCAACCCAATGAACAAGAACTTATCCTGTCAACGTTAAGATCATTAGAAGTCCCGGATGGAATGATAATTATTGACTCAAAAGGTTCGCGTACGCTTGAGACCTGCAAAAATGTATTTCAGGAATACAACCTTTCTGATATAAATGTTGTTTCTCAAGCTTACCATCTGCCTAGAATTATTTTCACATGTAGACATACAGGCGTCATCTCCATAGATGGTATTATCGCTGACAATAGTTCTTATTCAATTCAAAACCAAATTATTTGGTATTTGCGCGAAAAAGTTGCAACAATGATAGCGTTTGTTGAATTAATTATCTTTCACGAGAGCAATTCCTCGTAGCTTGCTATGAGGATGATAAT
>JAYFQB010000190.1:0-4047 GCA_034927385.1 Anaerolineaceae bacterium
TATCCACCCGATCAAAACTGTAATCGGCGGGGTCACCAGCGGTATTCCCCGTGAAAAAGCAGACCATTTGATTGATACCATCAACGATCTGCTGCCAGTCGCGCGCGAGATGGTGGACATTTATTGGGAATTGTCGATGGAGATGGGGGATCGGATCGGCTCCTGGGGAGATGACGAGCCAACCCATTACCTGGCATCTACCGAGGCGAACGATTACCACCTGAACAGCAAACGGCTGCGCGTAATGCGCCCGGACGGCACAGAGGCGCAGAGCTTTGATCCGCATGAGTTTGAGTCTTACCTTCAAATTGCGGTTAATGAGTATTCTTACGCGGGTGTCAGCAGTTACATGGGTCAGATCCTGCGAGCAAACAGCCTTGCGCGGATAAATCTGGCAACGACCCTCGGGACCCCCAGAGCGGATGCCTACTTGAGGCGTTTCGTTCAGACTTTTGGTAAACCTGCGCATGCAATCATGTTCTTTGATATTTGCCGAGGGATCGAACTGGTTTTTGCTCTTGAAAAAGCGAAGCAGATGCTGGAACGCGATCTGGAACACGGCGAAACCGAAATCGGATACACACCCAAAGACGGCGCCGGTTTTGGCTTGGTGGAAGCTCCCCGAGGACCATTGATCCACCATTACGAGGTGGAAAATGGTTTGATTAAGAGCGCGGATTTCGTCATTCCGACGGTGCATAATATGCTTGCCATCCGGCGGGCATTGACCGTCGTTGCAAAACGATATGTGAGTGCTGAAGGCATCAACGCCGAGTTGGAGCGGGCGGTTGGGCGTGTGGTGCGGGCGTTCGACCCGTGCATCGCCTGCGCGACGAAGTAAGGGTATACCTGGAACGTACCGCCTGTGCCCACCATTAGTTGGATGGGCACAGGCGGTACGTTCATTAACCTCAAAATTTCATTTTTTCTTCTTCGAACCGATCCAGGATTTCAAGGAATTCTTTGGGCAAGCGGGCGCGGGTTTCCATCTCGATCCACCTGGGGATCTCGCCATAATGCGCCTGCGCGATGCCTCCGGCGATGCAGGCAATTGTGTCGCTGTCGCCGCCAATTGAGACGCTTAGGCGGATGCAGTCTTCGAAGTCAGTGGATTCCAAAAAGCAGGTGATTGCCTCGGGCACGGAGCCCTGGCAGGTTTCATCAAAGAGGTTAATTTTACGAATGGAGTTACAATCGCGGCTGAGGTCGTAGCCGAACTGCTCCACCACTGCCCGGCGAATGCCCGCTTTGCTTTCGCCTTGCCGCGCCAACCAAATCGCCAGCGCCACCGCCTGGGCACCTTTAATTCCTTCCGGGTGATTATGGGTACTTTCCGCGCTGCGTTTTGCTTCCGCGAGGGTGCTTTCGGAATCGGCAAACGCGAATCCAATTGGCGAAACGCGCATCGCCGAGCCGTTGCCAAAGCTTTCGTATGGTTTGGGGTTATCCCGCGCGATCCATGAAGAAAACCTCGAGCCGTAACTGCGATTGGGATACGCCCGGGCGAACTTTTGATAGATTTCGGAATAATTTCCTCCGTCCAGCAGCACTTTGGCTGTGGCGAAGGTTAAGACGCTGTCGTCCGTAAAATCCGACTCTGTCTGAAACAGCTCGAAGTGTTTATCCCGATGGTTGTTGAACTCATAGACGGACCCAACCACATCCCCAATAACCGCCCCTATCATTAGCCCTCCTCGCGCTACCGCTCACCGCGGCATTCGGCTTGCAATTGCTCAAAATACTGGTGCAAAAACGCGTCGCGCTGCTCGGCAATCGCTTTGCCAGCCTTGGTCAACAGCCGTTCATGCACGAACCGGAGTTTGAAGAGGTACTCATGATACGCGCTGTGCTGCTCCCCCGGTTGGTGCTCTCCGTTCTCCAGGAAGCTCTGAGAGGGTTCGCGGTAAAAAGGCAAGTCTGCCTGGGCAGAGAATGCTGTGGTGCGTGCCGCGCCAATCGCCCCCAGCACGTCCAGTTTGTCCGCGTCGAAAAGGCACATCGCCTCGATGGAACGCGGCGGTTCATCTTGCGCGCGGTAGCGGTGACTGCGGATGCAGTGCTGCACCGCCGCAATTTTTTCTGGCAGCCAACCCAGATCGGTGAGAACGGTTTCAGCAAAATCCGCGCTGAGCAGGTGGTGAATTTCCCGTTCGTGCGCTTCGCCCCTCGGGTCTGCCCCTTTTGAATCGTGCAGCAGCGCGGCAGTACGCAGGATTTCAAGGTCCGCGCCTTCTTCCATCCCAATTCGTTCAGCGGTCTTAAGGACCCGCAGGACGTGATCAAAACCATGTACTGGATCGTCGCCAGGATAGTAATCTCGGGCTTGTTCGATGCTTAGTTCCATTAAAACCTCGGAAGAGAAATAATCCCCAGGATATTACCCAGAATCGCGAGCATAACCAGAATCAGGACAACCGTTCGGATAACGCGCCAGGCAAGCTTAAAGACATCCCGCATAACCCAAACAATCGCCAATCCTCCCGCGATGAGGATGGCTAAGTTGATCAGTTGGCGTGTCAGTTCGGGGTCCATTTCCGCCTAATCGATGTTGATGTAACCCACGCCCTTTTTTATGACCGCAGCCACCTGGTTGGTTCCGTAGCGGTAACTCAAGTTGCGGTAGTCCGGCGTGGTTAGGACCAGAAAGTCAGCCTGTTTGCCTGCCTCAATCGAACCGATTTTGTGATCCAGGGAGAGAGCCTTGGCGGAGTTGATTGTGGAAGCAGCCAGCGCCTGGGCAGGCGTGAGTTTCAGGTAACGGCAAGCCAACGCCTGAATGAACTGCATGGATTCATTCCAGGTGGTGCCCGGATTTAGGTCGGTTGCCAGCGCAAGGTAGCCATTGGCTGCCAGAATTTCCTTCGCGGGGGTATAGTCCTGCTGCCCCAGACCAAAAGGTGTGCCCGGGAGCGAGACTGCCACAGTTTCGCTGGTTGCCATGCGCCGAATATCTTCCGCCGAGGTTTTCACCAGGTGGTCCGCGGAAACCGCGCCGAGCTCCGCAGCCAGGCTTGCGCCGCCTAAATTCTCAAATTCATCCGCGTGGAGTTTGAGCGGGAAGCCGAGCTTCTTTGCTATCGTCAGAATCTCGCGGGTTTCCTCAATTTCGAACACGCCGGCTTCACAAAATACGTCCACAAAAGGCAGCGGACGCCCGCTGGCATGTTCAATCCACCACTTTTTGGTCAGAGGTAAAGCCTGTTCACACAAAAACCGTGTGTAGCCAGGAGTATTGCCCTTATATTCCGGCGGGATGGCGTGGGCTCCCATGTACGTTGGCACGATATCGATCGCCGTGGTGCGATCCAGTTCCAGGATTGCTTCCAACTGCCGAAGCTCTGTTTCGACATCCAGCCCGTACCCCGTTTTGGCTTCAATGGTGGTCGTGCCGTACGCAAAAGCAATTTCAACGCGGGCGCGTGCCTCTTCCACCAGTTGATCAAGGCTGGCGTTTCTTGTAGCGGTGAGCGTTGCCAGGATGCCCCCGCCGGCAGCCATGATTTCCATGTAGCTTTTGCCTTGCAAACGCATTTCGAATTCGTTGACTCGATCGCCCGACCAAATCAGGTGTGTGTGGGGGTCCACAAATCCTGGCACAACTGCCTTGCCGCGAAGGTCAACATACTCATCCGCGGGGTATTGTTCCAGCAGCTCGCGTTCCTCGCCGACTGCAACGATGATTCCGTCCTCACAGGCTATCGCAGCCTGTTCAAGCATGCCGAGCCTACCGAGCACCAGCCCCCTTTGTGCAGCCCCGGCGAGGGTAATCAATTGTGAGATGTTATGGAAGATGATCATGCCCTTATTGTAACGGAAATGAAGCAAAGTCGGGCATGACCAACACTACTGTAAGAGCAACATGATAATGTCCTAAAGTAGCAATTTAGAGATGTCCTAAATATGATTAGGAGCTATGACATGGACAATCGAAATGAGCAATAAAGAATTACACCGAAAAAGTGAAATTGAGAATGTACTTGAGAAACGCGAAAGCCAAAAAGAGGCTGCACTCAAACTGGACATCAGCGAGCGGCATTTTCGGAGGAT
>JAYFQB010000290.1:0-2599 GCA_034927385.1 Anaerolineaceae bacterium
ACAGCTCAACTAACTGCTTCTTTTGTTCCTCGCTATATATTCGTTTCGTCCGCCGTTGGGTCATGGTTTTTTCCTCCTTGCCTTTCCTGTTATTCTACCATGACCTTATTTTTTCTGTCCGATTTAGTGTAGCCAATCCAACCTGTTATATATCTTCTTACTTTTTGCATCAAACACAAGGTTTTTTAAGCGAACAGATATGTCAGTACTCACGACCTCCTTTGAGGTTCTTTCAAAACATATTCTCGAATCGATTTACCCCAACTTTAAATGCGAGTTGTTCGGCACTTCAGCACATGCTGGCGATGTTTTTCATGGGGGAACCCTATTAGATAGACTTTGTCGTCTGGCACAATGCCTTAATACACGGGTTAAGGATGAAGTGATTAGGAACCCTCATAATCTAGAAAGCGCCGGAGATGGTGGGATAGATTTAATTGCATATCAAGCGATCGATTCTACACTACACCCCGCTCCTTTTTTGCCCGCCGGTTTTGGTCAGTGCGCGTGTAGTTATGATGATTGGATAACCAAGCAAAATGAGGTTGGAACGTACAGGTACACAACTAGACGTTTTGAGCAGATTGAGCACTTTCATCAGCTTATGTTTGTTCCGTTTCCTTTACGAAATACAATTGGGACTTGGGATGATGAGTATCAAGAACAAATTGAGTCACTTATTATTGATCGCTTCAGGTTTATTGACATACTCATTAAAAATGATGATGATTTGTCATTTTTTACGACCAGTGCTATTTATCAGGAGTTGTTTGACTTCCTAAAGACACTGATGTTAGTATAGTTTGATCTGATTTAATTTTGTGAGGTAGTATTATGGCGCTTACTGCAGTCTCATTATTTTCGGGATGTGGTGGCTTTGATTATGGAGCAACGCAGGCAGGGTTACAGATAATTTGGGCAAATGATAAGGATAGGTATACTTATGAAGCCTATCACTCCATTCTTCCAAATGTGCCTCTTCATATTCAAGATATAAGGACTATTCGAGATTTCCCTGAGGCGGACGTACTTATTGGTTGTTATCCTTGCACAGGGTTTAGTATTGCGGCAAGGAGAAAATGGAAAGACCGAGAAGAGAGAGATTTACTAAAAACTGAAGGCAATTTCCTGTATATGGAATATTTGCGTGCGCTTTCACTTATTAAGCCAAAATACTTCTTTGTTGAAAATGTCCTTGGAATGGCAAGTGCTATGGAGGGATGGTTTTTCCAGCAACAACTAGATGGGTTCCGAGAACTTGGATATACACCAAAAGCGACACTGTTGCATGCCATTCAGTTTGGATTGCCTCAAGATAGAAAACGTGTATTCATTGTTGGCGTTCGAAATGACATTGTGGATAATCTGAACTATACATTTCCAACCGCGACACATGGTCCTGGACTTCTTCCTTACCGCACTTTGCGTGACGCAATATGGGATATGCCAAGGAATCCCATAGGAGAATACGATGACGAATGTTTCCATGGTCACTATTTAACTAGGAATCGCAAGCGTGGATGGGATGAAGCGAGTTTTACAATCGTAGCTTCGTCTGCACATGTACCACTGCATCCAGATGGCGACCCTATGGTACAAATCGGCAAAGATAAGTGGCAGCTCCAAGGGGATTTTAACCGCCGTTTATCATGGCGTGAGTGCGCTCGGCTTCAAGGGTTTCCTGACTTTATCAATCCGGATGGTAGTCTGAAAGATAAGTACCGTGTGATTGGAAATGCCGTTCCACCTGTATTTGCCTATAATTTGATTCGTCCTATTGTAGAATTTGAGGCGAGGCAAGCATGAAACCCAGAAAATTTTGTTTGTCCCATGATAAAAGCTATACCAAGATCGCATTGGCGTTTCTGTTTGAAACGTGGTCAGAATGGTGGTCAATATACAGAATGTTGCTGCTAAAACAAGTAAATAGACTGTTTACGGTGATTATTATCCCTATCTCTTAATCAGGGTGTCTAGGGTTCGAGTCCCTAATGGTGTACCAGGCAAAGTCCCTTGAACCATAAGGTTCAGGGGATTTTACTTTTTCATTTAGTAGTATGTTTTACCCCATTTTTGCATACTTTAATAAGCTCGTAGTATGCAAAACGGTATGCAAAGAAATGGACAACACCAACAACGAAAGAGGTGGATAAGGTAATTAGCAAACCTGCTCTCAATGCCAGTATGACGGCATATATTAGACCTTATTAAAATAGATGCAAAGATGACAGTGCTTATATATGCCCGTGATCCATCCATTAATTCCTTTTCCTATATGACTTCATAGAAACGTCCCATAAGACAGGGGTATTACATGAAAGGGTCTATCCCGAATTATGTGTAAACGCCAAACCTGTGTAGAACGATAAGATCAAAACTGGCAGGAAAGCAGGGTTCTGCTTTCCTGCCTTGGCTGTAACGGTAGCAAAATCAGGACGGTCTGTCAAGGGCGGACGCGAAGCGGCCGTTCATTTACCCTTGACGGAACGGCTGGATTTTGCTACTTTTCCGTTACGCGGGAAGCCGGTCGGCGAAGAAAACCTCAAGCTGGGAATGGATCAACCCCCAGTCCTGCCTGCGTCCCGTCCATTTCTTCGTG
>JAYFQB010000075.1:0-4130 GCA_034927385.1 Anaerolineaceae bacterium
AGAGGAAAAGGTGTATGAAGTAGGCGATCGGGTTGAAGTAAACTGCGATCATGAGGATAAAACCTGTCAACGCGTTAGGGGTTGGTTGAAAGGCACCGTGGTGCAGGTGGACAACAAGCTCGTTGCGGTGCAATTTAAAGAAAACATCTATCTGACTGATGGCTGGATGGTGCCGGACAAAATTCTGTGGTTTCCGTACGATTCAAACAACGTACGACCATATAAGTCTGCCCGGTCAAAGAAATCCGATATCAACGCCAAGGTGGCTAACTTGTAGGCAGCCGCTTGGCAAGTAGATTTGACGGTTAAAATTAAACCAGATTGACGCGCGTCAATCTGGTTTTTTTATTGGTTTGGGTGGACCGTTATGCGCCTGAGAATTCTCCGACGATGCGGATAATGTCAAAGCCTTCGGCAAAAGGGCGTTCAGCCAACGCGCCGTGGCGGATGGCAGTCGCGCGGATGATTTCCGGCGAAAAATAGTAGCGGTTTGCATACGTGCTGTATTTGTTCAAAGCCGCGATTTTTCTCTCAACCGACTGTTCCGAAACTTCCGCCAGAAAATTGGGGAAGAAACCGTAGCTGCTGCGCAGCACGTCAAAGCCGAGAACCGTGGTGCCGCGGAAGGCACGCGTGGCTTCCTGGGTGACGGTTTGATGGTCCTGGTGGATATCCTGGGCGGTGTGGACAAAGACGATCTCGGGCTGAACCTTGCGACGCAGAGCCAGCATCTTCTCGAGGATCTCCTGCCTGAAGTCGGGAAAACGGCGGGTTTCGAACTGGCCCAGCTCAATTTGATCATCAGAGAGCCCCAACTCGTGCATGCTATCGTAATGCTCGCCAACCAGGTGCGAAAGATCTGGGTTTTTTTGGTTGTCCGAGAAGGTCATACAGTGAATATCGGCGATGCCAACCATGCCCGAGATGAAGGCGCCGCAGCCAAGCTCGATATCATCAGGGTGAGCCCCCATAAAGAGCAATGATCGTCCATAAAAAGTCATATTGTGCATTTTGCCTACTTTGTGGCGATGAAACCGCCAACCACTTTGGTCATTACGATGCTGCCTTCGGTTTCGATGCGCTTTTTTGCGACAGCTTCAATCTGGCTCATGACAACTTCAAACTCCTCATGAGTTTCAAAGAGTGAGTTCCACAGGCGGCGGTCTTCCGACATGGAAGCGCGGGTGTAGACCATAAACGGATCAGCCGATTCGAAGGTAAGGGGGTTTTCAAAGATATGCTGCTCCGTTTTGCTGAAGAGTTTTTGCATGGTGCCATAAATCTCTGAGGCATAGCGTGAGCTGCCAGGCATTGGGGGGATCGGCTTACCAGTGGCTTCGCGAATGATGTCGTAGAAGACCTGTTTGTTGGTTGGCATCGGTCCGGTGGAAAAGAGCCGCCCGCCGGGTTTGAGCACGCGGTGCATCTCAGCTAATGTGAAGGGGATATCTTGCGCGTAGTAGATCGTGAAGCAGGCGGAGACCAAGTCGAAATGGTCTGAAGGCAAGTCGAAAGGCAAATTGAAGTCGAGGTTCGCGAAATCGACCGCGTTGTTGAATGCCTTGTTTTTCTCACGAGCATCATCCAGCAGGGATTCTGAGACATCTGTGCCGGTGATCTCGGCGTTTCCGTTTAAGTGTTGGTAAAAGGAGAAACACTGCTTGCCGGAACCGCAGCCAACATCCAGGATTTTTATCCCTGGCTGAAGGTTGAGCACTTCAAGCATCCATGCGTCTATATCTTTTGAACCAAACCGACTGTGAATGTCAATGCGTTTCGCGAGGTCGTCGGTGGTTTCCTGAAAATCAATCTTCATAGTTTCCTCAATGTAACGTCTGATATGCGCCTAAGTATACATGGTGGATAGGCAGGTTTCAAGCTATGAGGCAAACCTGTTGGCTGGTTTTTCCGAAGAGGTGTTATTTTACGTAGTCAGCGAAGGCGGCGGAAAAGGCTTCGATGGAAGCCTGGATGTCCTCAAACGTGGCTGTTGAGTCGATTGAAGGAGTTCCGGCAATCACCAAATACCAAACATGTTCACCGCAATCGAGAATCCCCATGTCTGAGACGATCGTTGGGCTTAGCATGGTTCCGCGTTTATTGAAAAATGTGCACCCTGGCAGGGTTTCTGTGAGCTTCCCCAGCAGGATCCGGTCGTTTTCGGTATAGACCCCCATCAATTCCAACAAGTAATGAGTGTTCTCCGGGTTAAGAGCCTGACCTGTGTGGAGCAGCTCAAGCGAGGTTAGCAGCTCCGCGGCGGTGCTGACGCGCGGGTCAAACTTTGTTTGGCTCAACCCCCAGCCGTCAAGCTTTTTCCGCAGCCGGTTTTCGCCGCGGGCGAAGTATTCAAGCGAATCGGCGGCGGACTCCTCGCTGTGGACGACCATGGCTTCGAGCAGGCTGTCGAAACTGCGTCCTTCTATACCGCTGGATTTCAGGTCTTTTAGTCCGCGCCCTTGGTCTTCAAGGATGCTCAGGACTGCCATGGCGGTTGGGATTTTGATCATTGAGGCTGGGTGGAAGCCGGCAGTGGCGCTGCGTTCAAACAGGATTTCGCCCGTTTGGGCGTCCTCGATGAGAATGTGCCAATCCACGCCCGGGATGAGCTCTGCCTCCAGGTCTGGGAAGAAAATGGCGGCATTTTCGGTGGGTGTGGGCGCAGTTGTCTGGGCAATCGGCGTCGGCGAAGGCGGAATCGGCTGGGATGTGGAGGTTGCCGTGGGTGTCGGGCTCTGGGTGGGGTCTGCCGCGGGTGAAGCTGCCCGGCAAGCGGAAATCAACAGGGCAAACCCAAGGCAGATGACGACGAATTTATTCCAACGAGGCGGCATGGGACGCTTCGGGCTTAACAAATCCGCGGGAGCATCTCGCCCGCGAGCATCTCGAGCACGCGCGTGGTCCCGAAGGGCGTTTTCAGCCAGACCTGCCCTCTGGAGGGATCGGAAACCCGTCCAATCACCTGACTATGCTCTCCATATGGCGAACCGCGCATGATCCGCAAAGCTTCTTCCGCCTGGTTTTCTGGCAGAATCAGGATCAATTTTCCCTCGTTTGCCAGGTAAAGGGGATCCAGCCCCAACAGTTCGCAGGTCTTCCGTACGGGTTTATCGACCGGGATGGATTGTTCATCCAGCTCGATATTAACCTTGCTCTGGCGCGCGATCTCCACCAAAGTGGTCGCTAGACCGCCGCGAGTGGGGTCCCGCAAGACATGGACGTTCAGATCCGCAGCCAAAAGAGCCTTTACCAACCCGTTGAGTGGGGCGGTGTCGGAGCGCACCTGGCTGGAAAAGCCCAGGTTGCCGCGGGCTTCCGCCACGGAAATGCCATGATTGCCAACCGAACCGGATATGATGACAGAATCGCCGGGTTTTGCCTGTTCGCCGCCGATCCGTAGGCTGCTTTTAGCCCAGCCGAAACCGGTGGTGCTGATGAAGAGCTTGTCGGATTTGCCTTTTTCGGTGACTTTGGTATCTGCCGCGATTAATTTAACCCCGGCTTCCTGGCAGGCTTGCGCGAAGGAATCCACGATCAGTTCAAGCTCGTGGATCGAAAAACCCTCTTCCAGAATGAATGTGGCGGTCAAAAAGCGAGGCTCAGCCCCGAGCATGGCGACATCGTTGACTGTCCCGCAAACTGCCAGTCTGCCGATATCACCTCCGGCAAAAAAAAGCGGCGATACGATGTGGGCGTCTGTTGAGACTACTAACTGTTCCCCTGGCGGCGTATCGGTGATGCTTGCCGCATCGTTGGCGGTGTCCAGAATGGCGTTGCCAAGCCGGCTCTGGAAGACGCCGCGAATCAGGTCATGGGTCATCTGACCGCCGCTGCCGTGACCAATCACAATCGTCCCGTGGTCGGTGATGGGCAGGGGGCAGTTTGGACCTTCAACAATGGGCATATCTGGTTGTTTCATTCTCGCGTCCTGTGATAGCGATAATAAGCCGCGCAAGCACCTTCGGACGACACCATCGGTGCGCCGAGGGGATGGGCGGGGACACATTCCTTGCCAAATGCGGGGCATTCGAACGGTTTCGCGACACCGCTAAGAACCTTCCCGGCGATACACAGCGGTGATTCACTGAGGGGGGTATCGGCAAGTTCAAAACGGGTCAGGGCATTAAACC
>JAYFQB010000176.1:0-3281 GCA_034927385.1 Anaerolineaceae bacterium
ACAGGGCAGCCCGCGGCTTGGGCTTCCAATACAGATAAGCCGAAAGTGTCCGCCCAGGTGGGCAGCAAACCCACATCCGCATTTTTCAGCAGCTCGAGCACGTCCGCGTTTGGCATCTCGTGATAATATTCCAGCCACTCAGGCTTCCCGGCGATTACCTGCCGTGCCCAGGC
This sequence comes from Anaerolineaceae bacterium, assembly GCA_034927385.1. Classification (GTDB taxonomy): domain Bacteria; phylum Chloroflexota; class Anaerolineae; order Anaerolineales; family Anaerolineaceae; genus Mesolinea. Next base: position 174 of record JAYFQB010000176.1, read on the forward strand.
GAGGTCCTCCTCAGTCTCATGCGCGGCATACGGCTCGAGGCGTAACGAGCTGACCACCACAAGCCGAATTGGCAAACCTTCCTCACCAGCCAACTTGTCGAAAGCCCTGAAAAGCTCCCGACCTCCCTTTCGGAAAAACCCAGCCCCAACCAAGGCAAAGCGGATTGGGTGCTCATGGTCATACCCCCGGGGCACGACTTGATCCATCAAAACTTCCTGCGCGGGATGCAGCACGCGCAACTTAGCCAGAATCGGTTCGCTATACTCGCTCGATACCTCGCTAAGGAACTTTCGCTGCGCGTTGGCGGCGTTTTCAGACCAGGCGATAATCTGTTTGCATGCCGCTCCCCGCAAAGCGTCAAGCCCTTTCAGAGTCAGGCGTCCTGGCTGGAGATTCTGCCAGTGCGCCTCTTTTGTCTGGCTGAGCACTTCGCTGAAGCGGGGCAAAATCGTCTCGAAGTGAGAAACCCAGGGGGTCTTCCCATAGCTGATCCCGTTTGAAAAATGCAAAACATCAACCTTGCTGAGGTCAAAATCCTCAAACTGGTTGTTCAAGTCAAATGTTTGGAAAAGGGGCTGCCCGATCACCCGGTTCAACTTCAGCGCGATAGCCCTTCGGTACGAATAAACATCCCTCACCGGTACGTATACCGCTTCAGGAAGTTGATTCACAATAATCCGTAAGTTTGTATAAAAGTCCATGCGATACGCAGGGACGCCAATTCTCAGTGTTTCCATAATCTACTCCTTAATTCGCCGCGTTTGCTCCCTCAACAGAGTCCGTAACAACCGCGCCAGGCTTCCAGAACAGCATCAACACAATTGCAATCGCCGCAAGGATGGCACCGAAGAAGAAGGGGGCGGAAGGACCAAACCCCTTCCAGGCACCAGCACCGCTCCAAAGAAAGCCCGCGATCAGCGAGGCTGGGAAATCCAGTATACCAAGCACCGCGTTATAAGTGCCGAAGGCTGTCCCGCGCAAATCCTCCGGCACCAGGTCCGAAAGCATCGCCCTGGCAGTGCCGTACGCCATTCCATAATAAAGCCCATAAGCCACGTAAAGCAGCCAAATCTGGGTCACATTTTGCGCGACGGCAAACCCGAGGTAAATCAGCGCGTACATCGTCCAGCCGCCAACAATCAGCTTCTTGCGTCCAATTTTGTCTGAAATCATGCCTGCCGGAGTTGAAATCAGCGTGTAAACAAGATTGAAGACCGCCAGCATGATCAGAATATGCAGCGTGCTCATGCCGCGTTCCTGTGCTCGCAGCACGAGGAAGGCATCCGATGAGTTGCCCAGGTCGAAAATGCTCACGATGATCATAAAAGACAAAAAGTTTTTCCCAAGGCCTTTGAAGCTAATCCGGGGAGCCTTCGTGTCTCCGGTGAGTTTCTTCTCCCGGGTCATTACCGCCAGCGAAACCACCGCCAGAAACGCGGGGATGATGCTAATGAGCACGATCGAGCGAAACGTGCTTTCCTGCAGCAAAGAACCGCTGCCTTGCAGCTTCCAGACCGCGAATGCGGCAATCAGAATTCCAAGCATAGCCCCCGCGGTATCAGCGGCGCGGTGCAGTCCAAACGCGAGCCCGCGTTGTTCAGGCTCCACGTTATCGGCAACCAGGGCATCCCGCGGCGCGGTTCGGATCCCCTTCCCAACCCGGTCCGCCCAACGGATCGCGCCGATGGCTTCCCAAGTGGACGCGATGTAAAAGAAAGGTTTTGCCAGTGCTGAGATGCCGTACCCGAGAACCGCCAGCCATTTGCGACTCCGCAGTTTATCCGAAAGCCAGCCCGAAAAGACCTTCAGGACGCTCGATGTGGCTTCAGCGATGCCCTCAATGATACCGATAATATTCGTCTTTACCCCCAGAACGGAAGAAAGGAACAACGGCAGGAGGTTCAGGACCATCTCACTTGAAATATCCATCAGAAAGCTGGTCAGGCTAACCGCCCAAATATTCGGATGAAGCGAACTAAACGGATTCTTCTTAGAACTAGTCAAACTATATTCCTTTCCAAAGAGATATTATAGTCCTTTGTCTTTTTTTTGCCTGGCGTGGTCCAGGATAACCGCTGATATCAAGAAAAGAGAAGCGGGCGGGCATCCGTCCGCAATAATCCCAACAATTGAGTATGATTATATGCATACATACAGGAGCGTGGTTATGGAAGAAAACACAGACTTGATCGGAAAAACCGTCCTGATCACCGGTGCCACAGACGGCATCGGCAGAGAGTTGGCGCGTATGACCTGGCAGGCAGGCGCCAACCTTGTGCTGCATGGTCGCAACCCTCAGAAGCTCGAAGCCCTGCTCCAGCAGCTCGGCAGCGGGCTCCCCGGGCAAACAGCCGAGACGATCAAGGCTGACTTTTCACGGCTGGATGACGTCAGGGAAATGGCAGCCAATCTATTGGCTAACGTTCCTCGAATTGATGTCCTCGTGAACAACGCCGGGTTTTACCCCTCTGGTCGGGTTATCACAGTGGACGGTTTCGAAGAATGCAACCAGGTAAACTATCTCTCCCCCTTCCTGTTCACCACCCTGCTCCAGCCTCTCCTGATCCAATCGGCGCCTATGCGAGTTGTCAACCTCAGCTCAATCGGTCATCGTTATGTGTGGTCAACCCCAAATCCCACCGCAAAAAACATGTTCTATTGGCGCTGGGTGGCATACTGTCGGTCAAAACTGGATATCATTCCATGGACCAGAGAACTTTCGGAGCGGCTAAACCAGTATGGAATCACTGTAAATTGCGTCCATCCAGGCGTCATCCGCACCAAGGTCATCCGATTTCTGCCGGTTTCCTGGGGTGCCTCGGTCCATTCAGGCGCCGAGACTGTCTACCGCCTTGTCGCGGATCCAGAGCTTGCCAATGTAACAGGGCAATACTTTGAACGCTACAAGATTGCGACGCCCTCACCGATGGCGCAATCCAAACGCTACCAGGCTGCCCTCTGGCGCCACACGTTGCGCCGGTTGGGGCTCAAAAATACTGCGGATGACTCGCAACCCCTCCAATAATGCGCGTCCGCGGTGTGCCGGTCAATTAAATCAACCGCTTTCCCCCGTGATAGAATCATCACCAATGGGCAAGAAATCGATT
>JAYFQB010000345.1:0-10752 GCA_034927385.1 Anaerolineaceae bacterium
GCCCATATGGAGAGCAGCCCGGTGGTGGTTGCCTGGCTTATCAGGTTGACATCGTCTTTATACACGGCTTTGAAAAACCCCCTGTCAAGCACGTCATGACCGTTCACACTCCCCCAACCTGTTGGAGACCAACTTGCCACGGCACCTTTGCCCGCAAGGCGGGTGATCATTTCTCCCATAGCTTCCTGCTTGGAGGAATAGAGGGCTGGCGATATATAGTATCCTTCCATACACGTCATAGCCAAAATGATCGGTAACTTAGTCTGAGGTTGCAGGCTGGCAAGGTCATTCGTATTAAACAAACCACTGTTTGTCCAACCCCCGTAATATCCGTGTCCAACGAAATTGACCAGGAAAACACCTTCGTTAAACGCGTTCTGAATAGCGCTTCTCGCCTGTTGCAGATCGTAATGGGTCCACTGCCAAAAAACTTCAGTCGCACTATAAGGATCTGAAGGGTAGAATTCCCATAGAAGCATCTCAGAAATCAGCGGATAATGGGCTGGCGGGTCTGGAGGATAATCGGGTTTATCCGCTATGGCAAGGATATGTTTTTTCCAATCAGCGCCTCGACCCTCGCTTTCATAGGCAATAATCTTATTGATGATCGTCTGAGCTTCAGCCGCGGTATTCACAGAAAGCCTTCCCAACATCAGGTCAGGGAATGTATCCTCACCAAGAATGCTCACATAACGGTTATCTGCCGCAGTTTCATTAATATCTGGGTCAATCGCGGCGAGGAATGGTGGGATAAAGCTGGTTCTGCCATAACCAAAGTGGTTTTTAGGGTCAGAATGCCCATCACCAATCAACAACACATAGGTAGGTGCAGGCGCAGCCCAGTTCGTGTACGCATACGCGATGAAGTTTCGAATGGCGTAGACATCCACGATACCATAGCCAAATTCGTCATAAATATCCTGCACGTCCATCAGTCGGGTTCGCAGTCCTTGCGCGGTTTTTTGCGTTTGCAGCGCGGCAGCAGCATTGACGAAATCCTTATGTGAAATCATCAGGTAATCAGAGCCGTTCGAGTGAGACGCAAGGTTTGAAGGAGTGTCCTTCTCGATGGTGTACGCCGGCAGGTACTTGCTCTGATCAAGCGCAAGGTAGTTCTTTGAGGATGAAATCTGATCGTGAAACTGGGCTGAAAAAGAAGTGTCAACACCAGTGATCTGAATATTTTCAATCCGTTTCGGCGTTAGTGCCTCGCTGACGTCGTAGACCTCAATCGTTGCAGATGGAAAATCTGTCAAAAGGAACTGCCAGTCGCCGGGCGTATCAGAAGAAAAATCCAACCGTCCTGATGCCGAAGAGAAAGTGTGCGCGTATGCAAGGTCAAAGGAATCAATAAAGAACAAGTCGCCTGTTGCCGCGCTTGGCAGGGCGGTGACTTGCAGTGTATTCGTGCCAGGTAACAACAGGCTCGCCGGGATATCGATATCCACCACGAGATTGCTGTAGCCATCCCAGAAAACCTCGGCGACCTGCGTGCCATTGATGGAAATTGCCCCGTGATGATCGGGGTTTATTGGCACAACAGAGCTATATCCTATGAGGGTAATGCTTAAAGACAAGTCTCCATCGTAGCGATCTGCCAGGCTGAAACTTTGGCTCCATGAGACTACTGATGCCCCGCTTCGATAGACCGTTCCCCAAAAGTAACGTTCCAGGTCGTCGCTGCCGGTTGCTTTGCTGCGGTAAAGGAGGTCTTTTTCATGGTGTTCCTGGTGTGGATACGACAACGCGATCGGGTCGGCCGTTGGCATGCCATCCACGCTCTGCATGCGCAAGCCTGCTCCGCCGCCATAGGTTATCCAATAGACATTATCGGATGTGTATTTGCTATCAATTGCTTCTCCATAAAAGAGGACGGATTCCCCAGGAATGACCTTTATGGCAATCTCCTCGCCGAGATAAAACATCTTCAGTGTGTCGATGTCGATTGAATCAATCGGAATCCCCGCAGCCAACAGCTCCGCAAAAGTCAGCTTGTAAAAGCCAGTCTCCCGCACCTTTACACGCCAACCCGGATCCGGAGGTGACCAAGGCGTCTGGCTTGCCATCAGACTGTAATCTAAATCAGTGGATACGTCTTCACGCCAAATTTTCGCCTGCTCGTAATTGAGCAAATTGCTTTTGAGAACCTCTTCGAAAAAAGTTGTTTCCGTTCTGTAACCCGTCTGGGTTTGTCTGGATTCTCCGGCGAACGCGACTGTCACCTCCATATGATCAACCACGAGTAACTCATTCGAGGAAGGGTCATATCGGATTGGATAAAGCGCAATACTGACCAGGCGTTGGGAACGGAAAATTGCATCGTTCGCGACTCTGCCCAGCTCAACCGGGAAGATGGCATTGCTCTGATAAAACTCCGGGTTCGGTTGAACGGAGGTTGTCACAACAGGTTCGGAAGACAGCTCATCTGCCAGGCTTGTGTAGTCCCAAATAACATCTCTTGAAGCGGCAGGTAAAACCGGTTCGCTCAGTTTAATCCGCGTCATGCTGCCGGGTTTGACCGAGACACTTATCTCGCTTTCAAAAGGCGCGCCAATCACCTCTGTCAGAAATGGCAGTTGTGGCGATCCAGCATCACTGATGCTCGTAAAGCCGGGCAGGGAAACCTCTGTATACGCTTGGTCCTGCTGTTGAACAACTTGCAGCGCGAGGTTCTCCACAGGGACGGTCACCTCAAATGTGATTGCGTTATCTGAAACCATGATGATGGCTGTCTGGGGAACTGCGCTGCCATCTTCAGCCATGCCCCGTGTAACCAGCGTAGAGGTGACAAGCGTTACCAACAGAAAGGTTAATAAAAGTCTGAATTTTGTTGACATAATTCCTCTACCATTCTGCGAGCTTGTACCCAGCCAAAATCTGCGCCTTACCTTCTCAGGCGTCTACGATTGTCCGAAGCACATCCGTTCCGCGGTGATACGCGAGCGAAAAAAACTTCACCTGACCCGGCAAATCTGAAAGCCTCCCCAGGATCCGTTCCACTGCGTCGGCTCTGTAAATTGGATAAAAAGCCGTCCGCACAATTTGAACCACAGCGTCGAAACCCCCGACCGGGGTGATTGTCCGGGCAGCGTTCCTATCCAGAAAGAAAACTTTCTTTAAAGGTACACCCTCTGGCGAGCACATTTCGGTGGATTCATGCCAAGGGGTTCCAAATATCATAAATTGGCTGCCTTTTCTTCTGAGGATAACCTGATCTTCCCCTAAGACCCTCACGCCCGGATTCTCCAGGAGATCCCGTGCTAATGTAGACGTGCCCGCCCCAGAATCGCCAATAAAACAATAGCCTTCACCTCCGAACGTAATACCGGAAGCATGTAGAATCATATCGCCAAATTTGGCGAGCCAATTTGAATATACAACGATGTCAATATATTGAAGTGGATATACTTCGCGCTGATTAAACCCTGAGAAGTCACCGATTGTCCTGCCAAATTGGAATTCCGGTTCAATCACAGTCCACCGCTGCGGGATCTGTTTGGGCTGCGTGAAAACAAAATTTCCCTCACCATCCAGCCACAACTGCCAAATCTCATTTTCACACAGCAGCCTGGTCAAATTCAAACCAGGAGGATCAGGCGTGTCAACAACATCCAACACAAGCTTACCGGCTAACGAAGAATCATCCGGCAGGGTTTCTCTTTCGGATGAAGTGAACTTCCTGTGGCACGGTGAGTAATCCAACGAAAGGTTCTCTTCAACAGGATTAATGACAAGCTGGAGGTTTGCAATCTTGAGTATCAATTCCTTTATTTTCCCATTGCGATTGTGGTTTATAACAAACAATGAGCAACCTCGCTGGAATACGAGCGATGTTACTCATTGCGTGGGACGATCAATTCCAGAAGATCTTATGTCGGTGGCGTTGAGCAACCGCCAAGGCCATTGCATGCAACCAAAGAATCTTTGGGAAACAAATTGGGGCTGCTGTGGCAAAAGCCTAATATTGCGTTTTTGGAAACAAGTTTCACTTTATTCACAACAGGCGAAGAATATTGCTTTTTATTCATATGATACCTTCTCCTTTACAACAAGATTATTATACTTGATTTCTCGTTCGCGTGCTTTTGTTAGTTGGCACACAAAATCAACGACAGTTTCATCATCATCATGCACCAGTTGCGACCATCCCGGGCACTGGACGCACATTCCTGATGCTGAACAATGGAGGCAAGGGACATCCAGCGTGCGTTCAGCAACGCGGACCGCGCCTAACTTCTCCCAGGCTTCCTTGAACCCCATTTCGAGAATATTGAAAGATGGCTTTCGGGTCATCATGCACGGGCTTAACGCTCCGGTGCTGTCAATATGGAAGGAGCGGTGCCCCGCGCCGCAGCTGTAAATATATTTCTCGCTGCGCATCGGCAGGTTCCTGCTCTGTTCATAGTGATCCACCCAGGATTGCATACGTTCCGGGTCTGAGCGGTCGAGCTCAAGCATCTCCTCAATCCCCAGTCGATAGTGGAAAGGATTGTCCGAACCATTTAGCCGTGGAAAAATCGACCCATCATAGCGGTAACGTAAACCCATATCCTCAGCCAACTTTTGGATCAAAGGCAGCTCGTGTCTGTTGATGGTCAACAGAACTGTTTTGGTGGCAGCGGGCAGCCCACTTTCCTTCAGGAGCCTGAGCCCGCGCATAAAACGCTCAAACGAGCCCGGCAAGCGCGTGACTGCCTCATAAGTTTCCTTCGTCGCGCCGTAGATGGAGACCTCCACAAGGTGGGGCGGTGCTTGTTTTAACACATCCACAATCTCAGGGGTCAGCATGGTTGCGTTCGTGAAAAGCATGATTATCATGCCCTTCCGGCGTGCGTGCAGGTAAATCTCCGGAAAATCCGGTCGCAGTAGTGGCTCACCGCCTGTCAATAACAGGTGCAAACAACCCGCCTCTGCGATTTGATCCAGAATATCCTTAACTTCTTCCGTGGATAACTCTTGTTGGCGCGTGTCTATGCACCCAGCCGGTTGGTTTATGTAACAATGCGTGCAAGTAAGATTGCAGCGGTCTGTCAGTTCGATCTCACCAACAAGTGGATATCTACCGCCATGCAGTGGCTTTAGAAGGATATCGCCCCATTCATCGAAGGCGAATTCAGTCAGGTTAAGGCAGCTCACTATTCACCTTTTGTAAGGCTCCGATCTCCAACATTTCTGTGATGAAGGTCTCAAGGTCCAATGCTGCCAAATCCGGGCTGACCTCATATTCATCCAAAATCAGAGCCTGCAGTTCATCAACAGCCAGGGGCTTTTCGAGTTGTGCCCAGACGAACGCGCCAACGTCATTCAGGGTATAAATGCCGTCCATCTCAGCCACATCCATATGGACAGGCACCAAAATCGTTTCTTCGATTACCTTTCGAAAAACAAAATCGGGGTTACGAGCGATACGTTTCGTGTCAATTTCCAATTATTCCTCCTCTCAAAATAACCTGCAAATACCAGGCAAGAAGCGTAAGATTTGCCTGTTGGATCTGAATCGGTCGTATTTGTTCAAATTTAGGCGTTGTTGTACTTGGATCAGCAAAGCGGCGGTCCGCGAACCAAAGCTTTCCAGGCAAACCCATTCACCATTACGGCAGAATCTATTGAGCCGCCCAAAAACCTGCTCCATCGCAATCCAACCATCAGGCTTTAGGTTATTATCTGCCTGCACCTGCAATTCCAGCCTACCCGTAATCGTCCGTTGGCGGATAATTCGGTGCAGCAGGCAATGCCCTTGGTCGTTTTGGTAATATACAATCTCACCATTTCTCAAACGATCCGTTTTAATCGCTTCCACGATCACCAAATCCCCATCCCGTATGAGGGGAAGCATGCTATCGCCAACCGCGTTGAAACGGATTGAGTACCCCGCCAAAAGCAGCGATTTGCTGATCTCGGTAAAGACCTCTGGTGAGGATCCAAATTTGGTAAGATTAAATATACCCACGTCAATCCCACTCGAATAATTCCGTATTTTCTGTTGTTATTGTGTTAAGTGTCTGCCTCCAGCTCCGGTTAATGAAAAGCTGGAAGCAGACAATGCGTTTACAAAAGGTCTGATCTACCGTGTAACACTGATCGGTCCGTGAATGCCGGGCAAATCGGCACTGTCCAATGGCACATCAACCAGCCAATAATAGTAGGTCACGCCTTCAGCGGCAGTCGAGTCCAGATATTCGTAGGACGCGCCAAACATATCGCCGGGAGCAATTTGGCTCATGATCATCTCTGGATTGACCTGAGTCTGTTCGCCGTCCGTGCTCTCCGCACGCATGATGTTGAAACCAAAGTTATTGGTTTCGGTAACGGTTTCCCAGGAGATGAGCACGCCATTTTCAACACTGACTGCCGACAAGTTTAGCAGCACAACTGGTGTAATCTGACCTCTGGTGTAGGCGGCGTAGACGCAGAAACAGTTCTTGGCAGTTTCAGACGTGTAGATCTGGTTGAATTGGATCGTACCAGTGGGCGTATCTGGGCAAGCCGCGCCGGCAGTGGTGGGAACAAAACCCAAAATTGAAACGGTATAATCCTGAGTATGCTGAGAGTCAATCCGACAGGTGAACTCTTGCGTACCACCCCCGCCGAGCGCGCTAAACAAAACTCTATCCGCGCAGCCGTTGCGGTTGGGTCCGGTATCGCCAGTAACATAGGGGTTTGCTGCTCCCCCGGGCCAGGCGGGAGAAGAGGGTCCATAAACACAAGGAGAGGTGCCGTTTGAAGTTTCATCCAGACTCACCAAATAGGAAAAGGTTAAGTCATCCGAAGTTGGCGGTTCCAGCGTTTGTCCTGGTGGGCACCCAATGTTGTTGATTGTTAGATCAAGCGGCACCTGTTCAAAATCATTAGTTGCATTAATTGGGTTGTTGTAGTGACAGAAACGGCCCACTGGGAAAAGTTGACCTTCCGCTGGCTCAAAAGCTCTGTCTTCAATACCCTGAAATCCAAAACCGCTCTGATCAGCAAAACCCGCAGGGGTTGATGGGCAACCTCCGCTCACCTCTCCGTAGCGCACCATGTTTTCATCAGAGGTAGAGTACGCCTGAACAGTTTCGGGGTAGGATGTGGAAATCGCGTTAATAACCTGAGGGGAATAGTTTTGGATAAGAACCACGGTTCTGTAATCGTTGTTGTTTGCGATGGTCTGGTTTTCCGCACTTGTGTCCCCTGCGGCAGCAGAATTCACAACAACATACACTCCACCATTATTAATAGTCCCAGTCAGGTTAACCTGCACAAGGTCTTTATCCGTCGTAAAGAACAACAGAGAAAAGTTGTTGGCAGCCAGGTCGATCGCGGCGCCTGTATTGTTATAAATTTCTACACCGAAATGATCAGTGAACCCCCAATATTCATCCCAAACATATTCGGAAATAAGCAGGGTGCTGGTAGTGCCGCAGCTTGATGTATGGCTTCCCAAACCACCCCAATTAACAGTTCCATACCGGGTGTAACTAGAAAATGTTCCATCTCCAATAATCGTTCCGGTGCAACTGGTAGAATTACGAACATATCTTTCGCTCTCACCGCCAGGACCGTAGGCTGTGTTGTACACAACGCCAAGGACATCGTGAATGGTGTAATTTGAGTTGGTCGCTCGTCCCCAGGCGTCGCAAGTTGCATCCACTGCACTGCCAGACGCGGGTGCAGAGTCAATCCGCCCCCAAACGCCATCGGTCGATCCCAGTGAGAACGCCAAAACATTACCCAATATGACTGCCAGACATAAAATCGCAATTCCGATTGATTTCAATAATTTGCTTTTCATGACTAATTCCTCCTTGATCAATGCGAAAAGGTTCCGCTGCCATTCAAAAACCGTTTCAACAGGCTAATATGCTCCCCTAATGAAACTTTTACACTACTAACATTATACGTTTTACAAACATCTTTGTCAAATGAGGTTATACAACAACAAATTTCGTTTTTTCATATGATTCATCATCAAAACGTGGTTATCTATAACAGCGGAGGAACATAACAAACATCAGGCATCTTGGTTCCTTCCCGCGCGCCGCAAAACCCAAAGTCCAGATCCCGGCTGCCGCCAAACTGCCCGATTCCGACATTTTCCCATATGAAACTCCCGTTACCAACAGACGAGCTCCAATTTCCAAAAGCGGTCTTGCCGTCGTAAATAATCCTACCGGTGAAGCTATAGTTAACTCCACCCCATGTGCCAGTCGCTGTGAGGTCCGTGCCAACAACCAGGATGTTCAAGGTGCCTTCAACGTAACTTTGGTTGTTCGCCTGCCACAATATTTTCCACTCCCCTTCCCATCCGGCTTGAGCGGTTGGCGATGGAGTCCAGGTTGCGGTATTCGTTGCAGTTTTGCTGGGGGTGGCGGTGACGTTCGGGGCGCCGGTAGCCGTGAGGCTCGGCGTTGGTGTGCGGGTGGCTGTCTGCGCCGCGCCGGCTTGGGTGGTGCTGGAGGCAGCGAAAGGTGAAGGCGTTCCAATCAGAATGGGGTTTAACGTCGCGGAAGGATTCTGTTCGTCTGAGGTGACTGTGAGCTGAAGAATGGGCGTCGTAGGTTGAGCCTGCTCAGAACCCGCCTCAACTGTTTGAGCCGCCTCTTGTGTAGCCTGCGCGAAATACTGCCCTGAATCGCCGGTTTGTTCCAGATCTTTGCTCAGGTGATTTGCCTTCGAACCGCAGGCTGACAAGATTAATACTAAACACACCATTACAATAAATGGCTTGCAAACGCTGGTTGCTTTAACTTCGTTCATTTCAAATCAATATTCCATACGCCCCGACGGCACTAACCTTAATCTTCCATCCCGCCTTGTTTATTAGTATAACATCTTCTGCCGATATGCGTGATCATTGTCCAATCCCGCATGCGTTTTAGAAGTCCATAGTAAAGAAAAAAAAGAGCAAGTACCAATGACCCACCCCCTGAGTTCGTCCACTTTGAAAGTTAGTCTTGCAGCGTATTCAGAATGACTCAGATAGCCCAACGAACTACGTGGTCAAGTTTGGTCGCATTTAGTTCTCCAGATCTCAACGATGACTCTGGCTACGTCGAGCTTCTTAAACAAGTTCTGGCTCAAAATTTCATCCCGTAATTTCCCATCGGAACTTAAAGTATATGCAAGCTGCAGCAGCTTTTCAGGGTCAATGAACAAATTGCTAATCCTACCGCGTTACCCATCATTAAGCTACCAACCTCAGGCGACAGAAACTCCTTCGTGACTTCATCGACCACACAGTGAAGAACCTCAAACGCCTTCCTGTATAGGTTCTGTACGTGCTTATGTCCATCGACCGGCGTTCATTTGCAACCATTTATTGTACTCGGGCAGACATCTCTCGTCTTAGACAGGCCTTGTCTCGGTGTTTCTCTCGCGGACCAGACCAACTCCTTTATGGAATCGGTATGCCTTCTTATGATAGACATGGATACCATCCGGCTCAAGCATCGCTGATGATCGGCAACACCCGATCCGTTTCCTTCTCGCATCCTGAATGCCCAACTGATCTTTTATGTGCATATTTTCTACGTTATGAATGATTTGTTAGCAGTTGGTGCTTCTCGCTATTCCAAAGAGATTGCATGTCCGCCGTTCTTTGATGGGATGATTCCCAACAAAGCTCCCTGGCTCACCAGCCTCCGTCATAGGCCTAGAGTTTCTAGGTTTATCTGTTCTTCCGTAAGTCGTATCTGAATGTGGTCTCTCCTCTCCCTATTAAGCCCGAATAACATTCCACATGGCATAGTTTTTGAGGTGCATGCAGGATCTTCTATATTGACGAATCTAAGGGACTATTTTATTGTTGGCGAAAAGGTTAATAAATTAATAAGCCGAATCGGGCAATTATTGATAAAGTAAAAAAAGCATCTACTGGATAATAAGATATATCAGACTCAATAATATTAAATAATCTCAAGTAAATCTTCGATAATCCTGAGCATCTGCACTATAATCTAGGCAATATCCTTAAATAAGGCTGATTTATAACAATCCAGTTTTCGCTGTTAAAAAATAGAGTTCATACCTTAAAGTCTCAAGATCGGCATCCAGAGATTCCGAGTCAGTACTAGAACAACAATGATCGCGATAATCGTTAAAATAAGCCACCAAAATTCACATAAAAAAGACACAATACCTTCCCAAGATTTTCTATCCATGTAACCTCCAACTTATTTCTTGATATTTGATATAAAGTAATTTTACCACAAGATCAGGGCAGTCGCATCTAAATAGCGGGCAAGTATTTTGGATGGACAAATGCTGGGAGTTATGATAAAATATTTCGAAAGGAGGAAGTATGGAACCAAATTCAGATTTTATCGCTTATATTGTTGTGGCAATCCTTATCTTGGCAGTCGTAGGTTCGATTATCGGCTTGGCCATACTCGGAAAAAAGAGTGCTGAAAGAGCTCGACTTTCTGATGAAACCGTCAATCGTTTATTAATGTCAATAGCTCCTGAGAAACAAATGTTGTTCAACATGCAATATCAAAACGTTAAAAAGAATCCAACTACTGCATTGGTTTTAGCTCTTCTGCTAGGAGCCTTTGGAGCTCATAAGTTTTACCTGAACCAAATCGGGATGGGAATACTATACTTGGTTTTCTGTTGGACAGGCATCCCTTCAATCATCAGTTTTATTGAGGCATTCACAATTTCTGCTAAAGTTGGAGAGATGAACGAACAGAATGCCAATCGAATCGCCACCATGCTCAAGTAAACTTTTGGGAAAAGGAAGCTAATGATGGGTTCCAAACTATTAATCAACCA
>JAYFQB010000250.1:0-2349 GCA_034927385.1 Anaerolineaceae bacterium
TCAATTCAACGAAGAGGAAGTCAAACCAACCGCCAAGAACCGGATTGAACGTTCACTCGTTATGGATGCCATAACCAAAAGCTATGACATCAAAATCTCAAATGAAGAGCTCGAGTCGGAGGTTTCATCCGTTGTCAACAATCTGATCGCAAGCGGCGAGTTTGCGGAAGCTCAGAAGTCGCTTGGCACCAAAAAATTCTCGGAATCCGTTTCGATGCAGGCTGCCAACCAGGCGCTTGAGAACTCCATCCACAGAAAACTCCGCGAATTAGCAGACCCGGATTATGTGATGGAGATTAAAGCACCCGAAACCGCAGAGAGCACCACAGAAGAAACATCTGTTGAACCGGCTGAAAAAGAGTAATAAAACTCTTACAAACGGCTGTTATTCTGGTTGAAAACAGAAAAAAGGATGATTATGGACATAAAACCATTTGAATCAGTAATCCCGATGGTGGTGGAAAGAACCGCCGCTGGCGAACGTGCCTACGACATTTACTCGCTGCTTCTTAAGGAGCGGATTGTTTTTGTCGGTTCTGCAATCAACGACCAGGTCGCCAATGTAATCGTTGCTCAGCTACTTTACTTAAGTCAGGTTGACCCTGATAAGAGCATTCAGATGTACATCAACTCGCCTGGTGGTTCAATCTATGCTGGACTGGCAATTTTGGACACCATGCAGATGATCCGCAACCCCATCAGCACAGTAGCTGTGGGCGTTACCGCGAGTTTTGGAACGGTTTTACTGGCAGGCGGCACAAAAGGTCAGCGTTACGCGCTGCCCCATGCTACCATCCACCTGCACCAACCTCTCGGCGGAGCGGAAGGACAAGCAAGCGACATCGAAATTATGGCGCGCGAAGTCCTTAGGCTTAAATCAGACCTCAATCAGTTCTTCGCGAACGTCACCGGGCAGCCGCTTGAGATTATCCAGCGCGATACCGACCGCGACTTCTACATGACTGCCGATCAGGCATTGTCGTATGGCTTGATCGACAAAGTGCTGCAGCCACCGGCTAAATCAGGCTTGTCAGCCTAATCCCCAATGCTGACTGACCATTACCCACAAATCAGAGGCCTCATCCTGGACATGGATGGGGTCCTCTGGCATGATAACGAAACCATTGGTAATTTATCGAACATCTTTACCGAGATTAGCCGAATGGGGCTTCAGGTCACTTTCGCGACAAACAACGCCACGAAAAGTGTTGGCGAGTTTCGAAAAAAGCTGGCGGGTTTCGGGGTGAAAGTCAGACCTGAACAGATTATCACATCAGCAAACGCCGCGCTTCACTATATTTCCAGCCGCTACACACCCCAAAGTCGGGTTTACGTCCTGGGATCAAAATCGCTTCGCGACCACGTACGAAAGCACGGTTTTACCGTTGTTGATGAAGCAGAACCCGCCAACGTGGATATCGTGCTTGTGGCGCTCGACACCAGCATAAATTACCAGAAGCTCGGCTATGCTGGGCTGCTAATCCGAGCTGGCGCGGCGTTTATAGTAACCAACACCGACGCAACTTACCCCACCCCGAGTGGTCAGATGCCAGGAGCAGGAACCATTGCTGCCGCGGTCGCAGCCGCTTCAGGGCAGGAGCCGCTTGTGATCGGGAAACCTCAACCAACGATGTTCTTACATGCGATGGAATTAATGGGCATAAATCCCAACGAAACCATGTGCGTTGGTGACCGGCTTGAAACCGACATCCTTGGCGGTCAGAACGTTAGCTGCCTGACCGCGTTGGTGCTCAGCGGCGTTAGCACGCTTGACCAGGCTAAGCATTGGCAGCCCCAGCCAACGGTTATCGCGAAAGACCTAAGCAGTCTGATCTATGACTAAACCAATTCTTTACGACCAGACCAGCGAAACACTCCAGGAAGTTCTGCGTGAGCATGGACAACCTGCCTTCAGGCTGAAGCAGCTCGAGGAAGGCTTGTATCAGCACCGCTATATGGATTTTGGCGAGTTTACGACTTTGCCAAAATCACTATTGGACAACTTGCAGGAGCAATTCTCTCTTTTCCCTCTGGAATTGACGAGAGAAATCATCTCGAGAGACAAACAAACCGAAAAGTTACTATTCAGATTGCCCGATGCCAATTATATAGAAACCGTCCTGATGCATTATGAAGGCCGCCACACTGTGTGCATCTCACCCCAGGTTGGCTGTCCAATGGGCTGCGTTTTTTGCGCCACCGGGCAGATGGGCTACACACGCAACCTGACCGCCGGCGAGATCCTCGCGCAGATCATTTTCTGCATGCGTCGGCTGGGAACCGACGGCAAGGATCTGACGAATGTTGTCTACATGGGTATGGGTGAACCTTTCCTCAACTATGAGGAGG
>JAYFQB010000076.1:0-9175 GCA_034927385.1 Anaerolineaceae bacterium
CTATGCGCCTTACATCAAACGTCTGCAAGACGCCTGCGAATATCGGCGCGATCTACCTCAAAACATCGCTGAAGTGCTGCGCAGCACCTTCCGATTTGCCGAGGGTAACCTGCTCTTTTACAAACTGCAGTTCTCCATGCGCAGCGCGCCGGCTCGCGGAGAGGCTTATGACATCATCAAACCCTGGATCAAATCCCAGCATGAGCCTGTTCTTGCTTTGTTTTCCGCCGCCGAGAAGGATAACGGCAACATGCGCGGTCGCGCTCAGGCGTACACCATTACGCTGCTCGGGATGGCAAACGCGTATATCCAGCAAGCCGTTGAAGAAAACATTGCTCTGAACGACGAACTGGCTTATCAGGCGCGGCAGCAGTTCATGTACGGGATTTTCTCATAATTTTTTTATCAATTTCACTATACCGTTTGGTATAGCTCGGAGGAATCATGACCACTATCAATCAAAACAACATCTTTTATCATATTTACCCTTTGGGAGCTTGCGCCGCACCCCATTTCAACGACTTCCAGTCCGCACCCCAACCTCGACTGCGCCAGATCTTCGGCTGGCTGGACCATATCCAGAGCCTTGGCGCCAACGCGCTCTACCTCGGACCGGTCTTTGAGTCCGGAAGCCACGGTTACGACACCGCCGATTACTTCCACGTGGACCGGCGCCTTGGTTCCCGCTCAGACCTGGCGGATCTTTCCAGGGAGCTTCACAGGCGCGGCATGCGCCTCGTGCTCGATGGTGTTTTCAATCACGTTGGACGCGGCTTCTGGGCGTTTCGCGACCTGCAAGCCAACGGTCAAAATTCCCCATACAAAAACTGGTTTTCAGACCTGCGCTTCGACCAAAGCTCACCGCTTGGCGATCCTTTTAGCTACACCGCCTGGAACGGACACTTCGATCTGGTTAAGCTAAACCTTGCCGAACCTGCCGCCCGTCAGCATCTTTTCGATGCCATTTCCATGTGGAAGAAAGAATTTCAAATCGACGGCATCCGCCTGGACGCTGCTGATTCCCTGAGCTTCGATTTCCTGCGTGATCTGCGTGCCTTCGTCAACCAACTCGACTCCGAGATGTGGCTGATGGGCGAGGTTATCCATGGCGACTACCGCCAGTGGGCAAACCCAAACATGCTGCATTCCACCACCAACTACGAACTGTATAAAAGCCTGTACTCTTCTTTCAATGACAACAATTATTTTGAGCTTGCCTATTCTCTCAATCGCGAATTTGGCGCTCAGGGAATCTATCGCGACCTGCCGACTCTCTATAACTTTGCTGATAACCACGATGTCAGCCGGATTGCTTCGCAGTTGCTCGACAGGCAGCAGCTTCACCTGCTCTATTTTTTGCTGTTCACCATGCCCGGCATTCCCTCGGTCTATTACGGCAGCGAGTTTGGCTTCGAAGGTGTAAAACAGTCGGACGATTGGAATCTGAGACCCACCTTTGACCTGCCCCAACTGCAGAATCAGGCTCATGCCCACGACCTGCGGGGCTGGATCGGGCACTTGGCTTGGCTACGTCAATCTCAACCCGCCTTGAAGTATGGCGGCTATGAACAATGCCTGGTTGCCTCTCAACAACTGGCTTTCTGTCGGGAAGCGGGGGATGATTGCGCGATTGCGGCAGTCAACAGCGCCGCGGAGCCTGCCAAACTTGTGCTGCCATTGCGTGGAAAGGCAAACTGGCGCTTTGTGGACTTGCTTAACCCTGAAGAATCCTTCACCTGCGACCCATCAGGCAATTTGCATCTGCCGATGCCCCCCAATCACGCCAGGTTGCTAAAGAATGGTTAGTTAAACCTTTTCTACCACCCAAAAATGGGAGAGCCCCAGCCTTTGGAGGGGTGTTTTCTCAAGCGTTCGCAGGAAGCCGCGCAGGAACTTCCCGAACAGGGGATGGCTCTCGATGATGTTATCGTAAGCGCCAAAAATCGTGCGCTTTTCGATGAACCGCACCGGCAAGCCAGCAAACAGCTTCGCCAGGTCTGCCCGGGTGTAAACCTCCACGTGCGGCGCGAGTTTGTCGCGCAGGCGGCGGGGCAGCCAGTTGATGAATGGCGTGTTGCCAAAATGATACTTGCCCTTCCAGTAATGCCCATGCGTCTCAAAGGGATATCCCCTGTTTGGGCAAAAGAGCACAATTCGCCCGCCGGGCTTGAGCACCCGCACCATTTCGCGGATCGCCATGGCGTCATCCTGTACGTGCTCCAACACTTCGTGGCTAAAAACCAGGTCCATGCTTGCTGACTTATACGGCAGGTATTCACCCGCGGCGCAGATCACGTTGGGCGTAAAGGCGCTGCTATCCAGGACTCGCGGCAATTCAATGTCAATTCCTGTTGCAAACCCGCTGATTGGCACCAGACGTGCGAGGTAGGTACCCACGCCGCAACCGTCCACCAGCACACTGCCCTCCAAGCGTTCGCCCGCGGCTTCTTTCAGCATGGCAAACCGATGCTCCTGCCCAGCACGCCAGACGTGCGAGGGTTCGCCGCGAACCGCGGCTTTTTCAAGATCCTGAGGGATTACGTGAGGCATGTCCCCTATTTTACTCTGGAAATGGAAGCGCAAGCCGCGGGCTTATCCAGGGCGATTGCATTTTCATCCAGCATTCATCTATGTTGAAGCCACAAGGAGACAGCATGCGCCTGAACGCTTTCCAGGATGCGATTTGAGCCTCTTCCTACCGGTAACCTTCCGCCTGGAGGTTAAACAGGCGGGCATACGAGCCATCGCGCGCCATCAGTTCGGAATGGCTGCCGAGCTCATGAATTCTGCCTTCCGAGAGCACAACGATTCGGTCCGCCATGCGCACCGTTGAAAAGCGGTGTGAGATCAAAACCGCGATGCGTCCTGCCATCAGCTCGCGGAATCGCAGGAAGATTTCGTACTCAGCTTCGGCATCCAGCGCCGACGTCGGCTCGTCCAGGATCAGCACTTCCGCCTTGCGCATAAAAGCGCGCGAGAGGGCTATCTTTTGCCACTGCCCGCCCGAAAGTTCCTGTCCCCGTTCCCAGCGCCTTCCCAACACGGTTTCGTAACCCAAGGGCAGCTCAGCCACCACTTCATCCGCTCCGCCCCGTTCAGCCGCGTTTTCGATACGCTGCATATCGTCGATGTCTTCTATCTGACCAAAACCAATGTTCTCGCGGACGCTGAACTGGTAGCGGACGTAATCCTGGAAGATGACTCCGAAGCGCTGATGCAGGGATTTCAGGTCATACTCGCGCAGGTCAACCCCATCCAGCAGAATGCGCCCTTCTGTGGGGTCGTAAAGCCGGGTGAGCAGTTTGATCAGGGTGGTTTTTCCGGCGCCATTCAACCCAACCAGAGCGATACTCTCGCCCGGGGGGATGATGAGGTTGATGTTTTGAAGCACCATTTTATCGGATCCAGGATACTTGAAAGAAACATTCTCGAAGTGAATGCCTTTCCGGATCGGCGCCGGCGCAATTTTGCCATGCTCCGGAAGAGCCAACACAGGCTCAATCTTTAGATAATCAATCAGGTTATCGAGGTAAAGGTTGCTTTCGTAGAGGCGGTTGAAGCTGTCCAAAAGCTGTTGCACCGCGCTTTGAGACTGGCGGAAGACGGAAAGGAACATGGTCATGTCGCCGAAGGTAATCGCCTTCCCAAGGGCGCGTAAAATTACCCACACATAGCTGCCGTAATACGCCAGGTTGCTGAGCAAACCCCAAAAGAAGCTCGCGACCGTGTTCTTGCGGGAGATCTCCCGGTCTTCTTCAAAGAAGCTGGTAAATAATTGACGGTAGCGTGCTAAAAGCGGCTCACCAAGCCCGAAGAGTTTAATTTCCTTGACCGTCTCATTGCTGGTAAGCAGGGTTTCAATGTAATTAAGCAACCGCGATTCGGGGGCACGGCGGGTGAGTGCCCGAAATGCCATTTCCGAGAAGCGTGAGCGAGAGATAAAGTTTGGGATGGCAGCGAATATCACCACCACCGCCAACCATGGGCTAAACCCAACCAGCAGCGCCACCAGCGAAACAAGTGTGATCGTCTGCTGCACAATTTGAAGGATAGCGTTCATGATCGCCAGCGCGGAGCTGTCGGCTCGGCGGCGGGCGTTTTGCATATTGTCGTAAAAAACCGGGTCCTCAAAGAACTGCAAATCCAGGCTGATGGCTTTTTTGATGATCATCGTGTTAATATGGTTGGTCAACTGGGACTGCAAAACGCTGTTGTAAAGAAACCGAATGGAGCTTAAGATGGTGCTCAAAAGCAGCAGTCCAAACTCACCCGCCACATATGGGAGGACCATTCGCAGTCCTGTTTGAATATCCGCTGACTGGTTCACCGCGGTGAGGATGCTGTCCACGATCATCTTCCCCACCCATGACTGAGCCGCAGGCAGAAGCGCCGCAATCGGAGTCAGGCCAAAACTTATCATGGTGTTGGCGCGGCTGGCTGCCCAAACAAGGCGAAAAGCCTCAGGCGTATTGCGCAGCGTCTCGAGGTTGTCCCGGATAACGTTTTTAATGCCGCCTTTGGCTTTCTTTTTTTCTTTCGAAGTCCGATCAAAGTCTGGGGGTGGGAAATATTGCATGTTTTATCTGCTCTTTGTTTGATTCAAGAAAAAATCGGTTCATCACCGATTTTTGCCTTCTTCCAGTTCAGCTTCAGGGGCTGGCTGGTGTGGTCATTTGCTGCACAGCCGTGCCCAGATTTGCCAGGGCGCGTGAAAGTTCCGGAGATCCGCTCTCCGCTACAACGATCTGGGCTTGGGCAATCAGAGCCGCAGCCGGGTCAGCATCCTGCAGCAGCTCCAGCCGGCTCATGGCACGGTTCAGGTCCTGATTGCTGGCATACGCCAAAGCAATCTGCTCGCGGTAACGCGCTTTGCCTGCCTGATCGAGTTCATGGGGCAGCGCGTCTGCGTTTATCGCGGGCGCGATCAACAAAGAAATGATCAGCCCAATCGCCAAACCGAGCACCAGCCCGGTCAACATATACCAATGGCTTTGATTTAGTGTCTTTTCTTCCATTAAGGCACCCTGTTCGCGTTCCATTGCAAGTATACTTCCGCGTCGATGCCGTTTAGCAAGTCCTGCATCAATATCAGATCTTCTTCGGGGTAGCCAATCGACTTGGCGTATTGAATGCTTTTTCCCAGCAAGGTGATAGGATCGCCGCTGTCGAGTTTATCGAGCTGCGTAAGTGCCTCCATAGCATTCGCTTCGGACTGAAAGTTTTCCGCAACCATCAACACGAGGTCGGTTTTAAAATCTGTCCTTAAGTTGGAAATGGGAGCATCGCTTGGCGCGGTTGGAGGCATGAGCATCCAGCCGATTGCCAAACCTGCTCCAACTCCAACCAGGATCGCGAGGAAAAAGAAAATTAACCGTCGTGTTTTCATTCGCCTCGGTTACTCTTTCGGCATCATGGGAATTTTCACGCCGTGGTCTCTCGCAAAATTGACCGCTTCGGGATATCCCGCGTCCACATGCCGGATAACCCCCATCCCCGGGTCACCCATCAGAACGCGCTTTAGCCGTTTGGCAGCCTCAGGCGTGCCATCGGCAACGATTACTTGCCCGGCGTGTTGACTAAACCCAATCCCCACGCCGCCGCCATGGTGGAAGCTGACCCATGTGGAGCCGTTGGCAGTGTTGAGCAGGGCGTTTAGGATGGGCCAGTCGCTGACTGCGTCTGTGCCATCCAGCATGGCTTCTGTCTCACGGTTGGGTGATGCCACCGATCCGGCGTCCAGGTGATCCCGCCCAATTACAATTGGAGCCTTAAGCGTTCCATTGGCGACCATCTCGTTAAAAGCCAACCCGGCGATATCGCGTTCGCCATACCCCAACCAGCAAATGCGGGAGGGCAACCCCTGGAAAGGCACCTGTTCCCGCGCCATTTTGAGCCAGCGGTGCAGATGCGCGTCTTTGGGGAAGAGTTCCATTAGTTTTTGGTCTGTCTTGTAGATATCTTCCGGGTCTCCCGAAAGCGCCACCCAGCGGAAGGGACCTTTGCCTTCGCAGAAGAGCGGGCGAATGTATGCCGGCACAAAACCCGGGAAGTCAAACGCGTTCGCCACACCCTGGTCGAAAGCCCGTTGGCGGATGTTGTTGCCGTAGTCAAAGACGATCGCGCCTTGCTTTTGCATGCCGAGCATTGCCTCAACATGCCTTGCCATGGTTTTCAGGGAGAGTTCGATATACTTTTCAGGGTCACTCTGGCGCAGCTGGTTGGCTGCCGCCAGGCTCATCCCATCTGGAACATACGAAAGCGGATCGTGCGCCGAGGTTTGGTCGGTAACCACATCCGGGATGACACCCCGCAAGAGTAATTCGCTGTAAACATCAGCCGCGTTACCGATGAGTCCGATGGATTTGGGGATTTGTTGTTTTATCGCCTCTTCCACCTGGGTCATGGCGTCTTCAAGACTATCGGTGACCACGTTTACATAGCCGATATCCAGCCGCTTTTGGGCGCGTTCGGGGTCCACCTCAACGATCAAACCGACACCTTCGTTCATGGTGATTGCCATCGGTTGGGCACCGCCCATACCCCCCAAGCCTGCGGTAAGCACGAATTTGCCTTTCAGCGAGGGCCAGCCTTGTTGTTGGGCAAGCGAACCGAGGGTTTCATACGTCCCCTGCAGGATGCCCTGCGAGCCGATGTAGATCCACGAGCCGGCGGTCATCTGACCGTACATGATCAAACCTTTGGCAGCCAGTTCATCGAAATGCTGCTGGGTTGCCCAGTGGGGCACCAGGTTTGAGTTGGCAATCAAAACCCTCGGGGCGTCTGTATGTGTGTGAAAAATGCCGACAGGTTTGCCCGACTGCACCAGCAGTGTTTCGTCTTCTTCGAGGTTTCGCAGCGAATCCAGAATGGCATCATATGCCTCCCAAGAACGGGCAGCCTGCCCACGCCCGCCATAGACCACAAGGCGGTCTGGTGCCTCCGCGACCGCAGGATCGAGGTTATTTTGGATCATGCGGAATGCTGCTTCAATCAACCAATTTTTACACGATAGTTGCGTGCCTGTTGGCGCGTGAATTTCTCTCGGACCGGACATTTGGTGAGCCTCCTGAGTGGTTTTTCCTTATTATAACAAAGCCCGCCAATTGAGAACGATTGTGGTCATGCCCGGCCGAAAAACGTTACATCAGTTGGTTCAAATATCTGCTCACATTTTCGTCATATTCCGGGTAGCGGTAGCAAAAGCGTTCCGAGATCTCCTTCGAAACCTCCCGGAACAATGTCAGCATTTCCTCCAACGCCTTTTGGCTTGCTTCAAGGCTGCCGCAGTTCCACGTGGCGCAAAGGCGCTGCCAGGAGGTTTCGCTGATATGCTTCTGTAAATACTTGAATTGCTTCCCGATTGAAAAGTTGAAGCCTTTTTCCAAGCCCACCCGCCAACTGAGCGTGCTCATCAGCTGATTCCGCATCAAATCCAGGTGGAAGTTAGCGTAAGGTAGCTCGCCGCGTGCCAACCCCTTTGCGACATAGGTGCTCAGCCACCAAAATTCATTACAGCAGTCGTCAAATATGCCGGGAGTGGGGGGTCTGATCCAATAATCCACATCGCTGCTTTCCGCCAAATCGCGCACGCGGTCATCCTTATCCAACAAAATCCGCAGGATGCTGTCTTCCTTTAGGTAAGCCTCAAGCTCATCCAGAGGCAGCAGAGTCAGGTCGATGCGGTTGCCATCCTCGAAGAGCATCAGGTAGGCAAACCTGTTTCTCCCTTCCGGCGGAAAGAGCTCCATGTCATCCGGCTTTTGCATGATAACGCGCCTGCCAAAATAGTCCAGCCAGCCGTCTTCCGCCAGGAAGCCCGCCATTTCCGTCACCCCAAAGACGATGTCATAGTCCTGGAAGGCATCCCGCGCGGCGTTGGGGTTGGCGCGTGAGCCATTCATCGCCGCGACGCGGACACGTTCGTCCCTTCGGGCAAACCCAAGGATCAGATCAAACATCTCTTGCTCTGTGCGCATGCTGCGCCTCCAATCGTGGGTATTCAGCAATAAAAAAAAGCCCTTCAGGCAACCAGTTCGATCTGATTCCCTTCCGGATCGGTGAGAACGCTTTCGTAACAACCGTCGCCCGTCACACGGGGTCCGTTGAGCAAGGGGCAGCCAACCTCTTGAAGCCGCGTGGTGAGTTGGTCAACCTTCTCCTGAGACCCCAGTCTAAAGGAGATGTGGGTGAAGCCAAGGGTGTTCCCGCTGCTCGCCCTGGGGCTCACTTCAGGGCTCTGCATGATCTCAAGTCGCGCGCCGCCTTCAAAACTGAGAAAGTACGTCCTCAACCCGGTGTGCGGGTTGTGGTATTGGTCGTTGGCTGTTGCACCGAGGTGGCATGTGTAGAACGATTTCATCGCTTCCAGGTCGTCCACATAGAGAGCAATATGATCGAGCTTCATTGTTACCTCGCTTTCAGGCGAGCGTAACGCAGTAGTTCGGCGGTATAGTCGCGATTGGCGAGGTCGACCGATGCTGGCTTTTTGGGTTGGATTGTGCCATCCTTCTTTGCTGCCATCCCGGAGAAGATTTTCATCAAAACCCGGTTTAGGAAGCCCATTTTCTCGTAGTTAATACCGGAGAGAAAGTAATAAAAGTGCGCCGGTCTGCTTTCACCTTTGCGGAAATTGGTCTTGAAAACCACTTCCTCATATCCTTCACTGGAAGGGGTTGCGCCGGTCGCAAACACAATCCAGGATTTTTCGGGATGTTTCCCGATCCATTTTTTAATCTTGCCCAAACCGGCAATCATGCCAGCATAGACTCCCGCGCCGTAGATGATCAGCCCAAAGTCTTTGAGATCGTCAGGCTTCACGCCTTTGACCGGGCGGCAATCACACGCCAGGTCTTCCGCTATCCACTCGGCATAGCGTTGGGAAAAACCTGTTTTGGAGCGATAGAGGACGATGATCTTTTTCATGGTTCACCTCACCCCTTCAGTTTATCGCAAATCTTCTTCATTAGGCTTTCCTGACCGGACCAAGCCGGTTTTTTCGCATTTTCACTATCCATGCCCCTTTTACAGGTCTGGGCATCTATTGTGATGGAAAGCGAAAGTGCGCAGCCTGCTGGCTTGCCAGCGCGGAACCGAGAACCTTAACCGGCCCCTTTTATTTCCCCTCCTTTCGCCTCGTTCATCGGCTGGAGAGGGTCAGGGTACTTAAATAAAAAAA
>JAYFQB010000213.1:0-13775 GCA_034927385.1 Anaerolineaceae bacterium
GCACGGTGTCTGACAACAGCTATCATGTCTTCACCGCGATCGTTCTTGAGGATGTCACTGTTTTGGACGGATTCACCATCAGTGGCGGGTATGCGTATGGGAGTCCGCTTGGCTCGAATGGTGGTGGAATATTAAACAAAAACAGCAATCTTAATTTGAATCACGTGGTCTTAGAGAGTAACGGGGCAAACAAAGGTGGAGGGATGGCTAACATCGATAGCACCGCTACTCTATCGGATGTTACCATCAGAGTTAACGTGGGGCATGAAGGTGGGGGCATGTACAACAGCGGCAGTGATCCAGCCCTGAACACGGTCAGTTTTAATAACAACGTAGGCATGGATTCTGGCGGTGGGATGTGTAACAACCAGAGCAACCCCAGGATGACTAATGTAACCTTCAATAAAAACCTCAGTAATGGCGATGGCGGTGGAATCCACAACCAGGAAAGCCATCCCAGTTTGGTCAACGTGACCTTCAGTGAGAACACGGCATCCAAAAGAGGCGCAGGGATGTTCAACGCACAAAGTAGCCCAATCCTAACCGAGGTTACCTTCAGCAAAAATTCAAGCAGCGAAGCGGGTGGTGGTATGCATAACATAACCAACAGCAACCCAAAGTTGAATCGAGTCATTTTTGAGAGTAATTCTGCGGGGTTTTCGGGCGGAGGGCTTTCCAACTACTATGGCAGTAACTCTGTGTTGAAAGATGTGATTTTCCGCTCCAATACGGCGGAAATTGGTGGTGGGTTGCATAACGATAATGGCAACCAATTCTTACCAATGTTCTGTTCTATGATAATTATGCCGATCGAGGGGGAGGGATGAGTTCTAGTTTTGGCAATCTTGTCCTGACGAATGTGACATTTAGTTCCAATATCGCGAATATTGGAGCTGGGTTGTTTCCTAACGAAGCGAATCTAACACTTAACAATGTGACCTTCAGCAACAATATGGCACAATTTTTCGGAGGCGGAATATTTGCAGATCGCAGCACTTATGTGGCGATCAATTCCATTTTCTGGGGAAACTCACCTGACCAGATTAGTACCATGGATACATCAGTGACGATAACATACAGCGTTGTGCAGGGCGATTCCCTTTATCCGGGAGAAGGCAATCTCAATACAGACCCAAAGTTGGGATTGCTGCAGGATAACGGCGGGTTTACGCCGACTCACGCTCTTCTGGAAGGAAGTTCAGCCATCGATACAGGCTCTCAGCACATTTGTCCATCGACCGACCAGCGTGGTTACTACCGTCCGATCGATGGTAATAATGACGGCATTGCAAGGTGCGATATAGGCGCTTACGAGTACGGCTCTTACTTGAGTTTTGATGTATTTTTACCATCAGTTACGCGGTAGCCCTGTTTGTGAGGTTGAGGTTGAAGGGCTTTCATTCTGCCTGGCTGGGAGGAGGGGTCTGGCTGTTGGAAAAATAACCATCAGCACCGGTTACTGACCAGATGTCTGCACATAACGGGTGATTGGGTGCGAAGGATTGACGCCTGCGTCAACCTGCGAGGAGCCTGTCAGGGTGAGATAGCAACTTGCAGTTCATTATTCGCATGGCAGAGTCCGCCAAAGAAGCGGACTCTGCCATAATTAATGCACTCGGAAAAGAACAAAGACAGATCGCTGCAAAAAAGAGGCTCGCGATGACTGGATTGATTGCGCCAGCTTCCTTTTTGACCATAACTCACGACCTTTGAAGCACAAATCCATCAAAAAGTAACAATCTAAAAGTAATTGTTTACCAGAGCCAAAATTTGGGATATACTCTTTTTATGGTTGGCGAGTTTTCGCACAAGCGAAGTAACCTCGGCATTCGTTATGGCATTGTTGCTGGGGTGGCTTTCACTATGGCTTCATGGGGGTTGGACGCCTTAGTGTTAGCCTATCACCATGCCTCACTACCTTTGATGAAGCTAATTCCTGCATTCCTGATTTGTGTGCCAACTGCCATGCTGGCTGGATACCTGACAGCAAAATTAGAGAGCGGAATGTTGGGTATGGTATTTTGGGGCGGTCTGGCGGTTTTGTATTCCTTTTTGGTGATCAACCTACCGCTGAAATTCTCCCCCTGGTATCTGAATAATTTCCATCCGGAAATCAATTCTTTAGTTCATTTTGAGGAGTTGATTGGCACAGGAGGCTACTGGTTTTACTGCCTGTTTGCTATCGGGATCACCTGTCTGCTTTGCGGCTTTCTGGAGAATGTTCTGCTTGATCAGGGACTTGCATCTTCGAGCATTCTTGGTTCACAAATGCCAGCTGTGATTTGCGCCTTGATCATGCTCCTTTGTGGCTTATTTGGCGACTTGATACTGATCAGAGATTTTCGCAAACCGATTGTGGAATATGACAACCTTCTGAAAAACGCGGCGATTTATTACGATCAGGAATTGGATAAACAGACCAAGAGCGAGTTACGGCTGGGAACTGCCGATGTTTTGGGGGACCTTGTGCTTCTACCTTATAAGCTTACACTGGTTGAGACGGACCAATACCTTACGTTGACAAAAATCTTGATCGAATTTGATGGCAAGGCAGCCCTCTGTCAGGCTGTGCAGTCAAAGCCGACATTCTGCAAGCTGATTGACGTGAGCTCACAAGGCACACAGAACCTGCGCTTTGCCAGCAAAAGTGACTTGTCGTTGTTTTTACGATTGATGATATAATCGGCTTTAACGTTTTTCCGGCACTACTAACAACTTGATTAATGATTGTCACACATCCACAGGCTGGTGCCTAATAAAGTTTCGTTAAGGATATTTTGATGACAAGTGAACTACTGAACGTACAAGGATTGGAAACTCAGTTCAAAACTCCGGAAGGGGTGGTCCATGCCGTTAATGGTGTTGATTTCACGCTCAAAGAAGGAGAAACTTTGGGAGTCGTTGGCGAGAGCGGATGCGGTAAAAGCGTGTCGATGCTTTCCATCCTGCGCTTGATCCAACAACCTCCCGGCAAGATCGTCGCCGGCGAAGCCATGTTCCGCGGGCAGGATTTGCTCAAGATGACCAAAGAAGAAATCCGCCATGTCAGAGGCGGACAGATTTCGATGGTCTTCCAGGACCCTATGACTTCCCTGAACCCGGTTATGACCATCGGTAAACAGCTCGCCGAACCGCTGATGCTGCACCTGGGTCTGAACAAGGAACAGGCACGCGATCGCTCTGTTGAGTTGCTTGAGCAAGTTGGCATCCCGCACGCGGCAGATCGACTTAAGGACTATCCACATCAGTATTCCGGAGGCATGCGTCAACGCGTGATGATCGCCATGGCGCTTAGCTGCGCTCCGCAGATCCTGATCGCGGATGAGCCGACCACGGCACTGGACGTTACCATCCAGGCGCAAATTGTCGAGCTTGTCATTCGCCTTCGCGAAGAAGTGGGCATGGCGATTGTCTGGATCACCCATGACCTGGGTGTTGTCGCCAGCATTGCCCACCGGGTGAATGTCATGTATGGCGGTTTTATTATCGAGGAATCCCCAATACGTGACCTCTACGCTCATCCTTCCCACCCCTATACGATCGGTCTGCTTGGCAGCCTTCCCCAGATTCACGAACAACGCCGGCAGCGGTTGTATTCGATTGAGGGTATGCCGCCAATGCTTTATCAGAAGCCGCACAGTTGCCCATTCTCTCCACGCTGCCGTTGGGTTGTGGAGCACTGCCGTTTAGAAAATCCCCCGCTTATGCCGGTAGGCGATAACCATCGGGCTGCTTGCTGGGTAGACACCACCACTGGGAGAGAGCGCTAATGACTGAAGACAACCATGTTTTAGTAAAAGTTGAAGATCTCAAGATGCACTTCCCAATCTATCGGGGTGTCATCCAGCGCCAGGTTGGAGCGGTGCGTGCTGTGGACGGTGTTAGTTTCGAAATCCATAAAGGTGAGACTCTGGGTTTGGTGGGTGAGTCTGGCTGCGGCAAGTCGACAACCGGACGCACTATTCTTCAGCTCTATAAGCCGACAGCGGGAAAAATCTTGTATGAAGATACTGAGCTTACCACGCTGCGTCCTGAAAAAATGCGCCAAATGCGCAAGAACATCCAGATGATTTTTCAGGATCCTTATGCGAGTTTGAACCCCCGCATGACCATTCGTGACATCATCGCGGAGCCGTTGGTGGCTTTTGGCTCTGCCACAGGGAAAGCGATTGATGAACGGGTTCGCGACTTGATGAAACTGGTCAAATTAGACCCGGACTTCATGCTTCGTTACCCTCACGAGTTTTCCGGCGGTCAGCGCCAACGCATTGGCATCGCCCGCGCGATGGCGAATAACCCCACCTTCGTGGTTTGTGATGAGCCGATTTCGGCATTGGATGTTTCGATCCAGGCACAGGTGATCAACTTGTTTGAGGACCTGCAAAAAGAGCTGGACCTGACGTATCTGTTTATTGCCCACGACCTTTCCATGGTCAGGCATATTAGTGATCGCGTCGCTGTAATGTACCTGGGCATTATTGTTGAGCTGGCGGATCGGAACGAGATCTACGCCAATCCCGTGCACCCATACACGAAAGCGCTTCTATCAGCAATTCCCGTTGCGGATCCGGCTTATTATGAGACCCGCAAACGTATCGTAATGGAAGGCGATGTGCCTTCACCAGCTAACCCGCCGTCCGGTTGTAGATTTAGAACACGTTGTCCTATAGCCGAATATTTCTGCGGACAATCGAGACCTGAATTCAAGGAGATTGCACCAGGACATTTTGTGGAATGTTTCAAGTGGGATCATCCGGATAATCAAAGGAGGTAGCCTGTTAAGAAACGGAATGGATCAGTGTTACTAATTGTTCGGAAACAAAAAAAACATTTCTCTCAAGGAGGAGAAAAAATGCGAAAATTATATGTAGTATTAGCTGTTCTCTTGGCGGCAGGTATGATTTTCACTGCTTGCCAACCCGCTGTAACGCCAACTGATGCTCCAACTGCACCTGAAGTTCCCCAAACTTCAGAACCCGGAGCGACGGACCCTCCAGTGACGGAAGAACCGGCTGTTGAATTTGCCTCCAAGGACCCCACAACCTTGAATATTGTCTACGCAGACCTCAGCGTCGACACACTCGACCCGGCTCTGGCGTATGATACGATGTCTGGCGAAATTCTGCAGAACATCTACGAAACCTTGGTCTTCTATGATGGCGAGAGCCTGAGCCAATATGTTCCCCAGCTGGCATCCGAGATGCCGACCGTTTCAGCAGATGGTTTGGTCTACACATTCAAGATCCGCGAAAATGTCACATTCCATAATGGCGATGTTTTAACGGCTACGGATGTTGCATACAGCTTCCAGCGTGGTCTGCTGCAGGGCGGAACTTCCTCTCCTCAACTGCTGCTCTCAGAGCCATTCCTGGGTGTTGGGATGGACGACGTTTCACTGCTTGTCGATCCTGAAGGCAATCTCTATGACGATCGGGCTGGCATTATCGCCGCCGATCCCGCGGTCGTAAAAGCCGCCTGCGACCCTGTTCAGGCTGCGATTGTGGCTGATGATGCCGCTGGCACCGTCACCATGACCCTCGCGCAACCTTGGGGTCCTTTCATCTCCACCATCGCCAATAACTGGGGCGCAATTCTGGACAAGAAATGGGTCGGCGAGAATGGCGGATGGGATGGTTCATGCGATACCTGGCAGAACTATTACGGTATGGCTTCTGCGGATGACCCGATCAGCACTATCGCCAACGGTACCGGTGCCTTCAAACTTGACAAGTTTGTCAACCAGGACGAAATTGTCCTCGTTCGCAACGACGCCTATTGGCGCGAACCCGCGAAACTTGCAAAAGTTGTCTTCCGTCAGGTCCCTGAATGGGGCACCCGTTTTGCTATGATGCAGACCGGTGATGCTGACGTTGCCACCGTTCCCGCCGCGAACCGCTCTCAGATGGACGCACTCGTCGGTGAAATGGGTCTCTACAGCGCCGAAACTGGCGTCTATGGCGACCTGGTTGGTGTCTGCGAATATGACGGCTCCAAATTAGGTGCCGAGAAATTTGTTACCTGTGCAGAAGGCGCTTCTTCCGAGAATCCGTTTGTTCTTCGTATCGGTCGCCCGGTGCTTTCAATGGACGTTCTGCTCCCCAACTGGAACATTGCGACATCCGCAGAAAGCCCGAACCCCTATATTGGCTCCGGTCAATTGGATGGTAACGGTATTCCTGCTGATTTCTTCAGCGACATCCATGTCCGTAAGGCATTGGCTTACTGCTTTGACTGGGAAACCTTCATTGACGATGTGTTCGCTGGCGAAGCTGTGAAATCCTTCCAACTGCCCCTACCAGGCATGGTTGGCTATGATCCCGACCTGCCCCAGTACGAATTTGACCTTGCCAAATGCGAGGAAGAATTCAAACTTGCTGACATCGACAAAGATGGCATCGCAGCTGGCGATGAGACCGATGGCACCGATGTTTGGAACTTGGGTTTCCGTGTGCAGATGGCTTACAACCAGGGCAACAATACCCGCCAGACCATCGCTGAAATCCTCTCAAGCAACCTTGCAGCTGTCAATGATAAGTTCAGCGTCGAAATCCTGGGTCTCCCTTGGGCAACCTATCTGCGCATTCAGCGCGCCAAGCAGCTTCCTCTGTTGACCGGTGGCTGGCTGGAAGATATCCATGATCCTTATAACTGGTTCCAGCCCTACACCTACGGTACCTATGGCGGTCGCCAGGGTCTGCCCACCGATCTTAAGCAAGAATTCCAGGCAGACCTGGTTGCAGCTGTGACCGAGCCAGATGAGGCTACTCGTGCTGAGCTTTACAAAGCTATTAGCATGAAATATTACGAACTCGCGGTAGCTATTCCTCTGGAAACCACGACAACCCACACCTACACCCAGCGTTGGGTGCATGGTCAGGTTCTGAACCCAATTTTCTCCGGTGGCGTTTACTACACCTGGTACAAAAATTAGGGATAAATAGTTAACTTAATGGGCGTGGGGGCTCAGAAATGAGCCCCCATCCCAAAAGTTATGAGCTGTGGGATGAGGTGTAGCGTCAGTTTCACTTCATCTTCTAACTCACAACGGCAATGGAAGAGGTTGATTTATGACGACATACATAATCCGACGCTTACTCCTGGTACCAGTCCTCTTGATCGGGGTGACGGTCCTGATCTTTGGTATGATGCAGATGCTTTCCCCTGTGGAACGTACCGCACTCTACCTGAAAGACTTCCCAAAGAACGATAAGGCGATTGAAGGCTTGATTAAGCGTTATGGGTTCGACCAACCTGTCTATGTCCAGTATTGGAACTGGTTGATGGGTGTTAAGAATCCCACAACAGGCATTCGTGAGGGTGGTATCTTACATGGGGATTTCGGTTATTCACGTTCTTCCTCCATGCCAGTTAGCGAATTGATTTCAAGAAGATTCCCAAACACAGTTGACCTGGCTCTCTGGGCAATGGTACCAATGATTAGCGTCGGCATCTGGCTTGGCGTGCAGGCGGCTGTACACCAAAATACCGCGATAGACCAGGGCTTGCGGATGTTTAGTATTGTCGGAACGTCATTCCCAACATTCGTGTTCGGCTTGCTGGTCCTGATGGTGTTTTATGCAAAGCTGCAGTGGTTGCCGCCAGGTCGCCTCAGCACATGGGCTTCGGCGGTGGTGGATTCCGGGCAATGGAAAACATACATTAATCTCCTAACTATCGATTCCCTCTTAAACGGTCGGTTAGATATCTTCTGGGACGCGCTACGGCATATGTTACTGCCTATTATTACCCTCTCTTACATCAACTGGGCGAGCTTTTTACGCGTGACCCGTAGTTCGATGCTCGAGACCCTGCGTCAGGATTACGTTGTGACAGCCCGTGCAAAAGGTTTGTCCGAACACGATGTAATTTTTAATCACGCGAGACCGAACGCTTTGCTGCCGGTCATTACTATGGCGGGTTTTTCCATCGTGGGTTTATTGGGTGGGGTTGTCATAACGGAGAGTGTCTTCAACTATCCTGGGATCGGATCAGCGGCAGCACGTGCCGCAGTGAGCCTGGATATCGTCACCATGCTCGGTTTCGCAGTTTTCAATGGTCTGATCTTGATCGTCGCTAACCTTGTTGTGGATATCGTTTACGCTTTCATCGATCCGCGTGTCCGGCTTTCATAAGGAGAAAACCAATGACAATTGCTGAACCCACTGAAAACATTCCCTCCGGCGATAATCGTCTGCTCGGGGAAGATGTAAAAATGCGCGAGATCGGGAAACTTGAACGCTTCCTTGGTCCGGACAACTACCGAATTCTTAAGGGGCTAGTTAAGACCCCTGCCTCCCGGATCGGTTTTGCTCTTGTGTTCATATTTGCCTTGGTTGCGGTGTTCGCCCCACTGATTATTGCACCGGTTCCACCGAATGATGCCTATAAAATCCCGCGCGATGGCTACAAGAACGACCCACAACCCCCCGGTTCCCCGTGGAAACGCCAGGTTCCTGAAATGCCGTTCTGGTATAAGACCCTGACCGGCAAGGACGAATGGGTACATCTGATGGGTACTTCTGAAGGTTCCTACGATATTTTTTACGGGGTTATATGGGGCACCCGAACAGCTTTTACCACCGGCCTCGTTGTCACCCTTGCAACCTTTTTAATCGGCGTTATCTATGGTTCAATTGCGGCGTACTATGGTGGGTTTGTCGATAACATCATGATGCGCATTTTGGATGTGTTGATGATCTTACCAAGCACGTTGGCGGCATTGATTTTTGCCGCCGTTTTAACCCCCAAGATTGGCAAAAGCGTGCTGCCGGTGATGTTCGCACTGATTGCGTTTGGGTGGATGGGATATGCGCGTATTATTCGCGGCGATATTTTGTCCATCAAAGAACGTGACTATATCATGGCTGCAAAGGTAAGCGGCGTCAAGAACAGCCGAATTCTGTTCAAGCACATCATCCCGAACGCGATTTTCCCAACACTCGTTTTAGCTTCGATGGGTATTGGGGATGTGGTACTCTCGTTTGCCGCGCTTTCCTTCCTTGGTATTGGCACCGAAACTGGGTATGCCGACTGGGGGCAATTGCTCAGTTTCGCGCGCAACTGGATCAGTAGTTTGGGAACTTATTGGTACATTGTGGTTTTCCCCGGTTTGACCCTGGTGCTATATGTGTTGGGTTGGAACTTGATTGGGGATGCCATGCGCGACGTGCTCGACCCGCGAATGAGGGGTAAGGCGTAGCCTAATCTTTTCTACACACATAAAACCGGCGGTCATCCGCCGGTTTTAATATCTGCCTTATAGGAGGAGGTCCTTCGCTAGAAGGATATTGTTGAGAAAGTTTTATTACACGGGGGCTGTCAGGCGATCGTGCCAATGCTGAAGCTGGCAGCGGGCGTCTGTTTCGATGGAAACATAACGATTGATCAAGTTGCAGGGCAAGTCCGGACATTCCGCGCATGTCTGGCGGACCCGATTGGACGCGCAATTTCGCAAGGCGCAAGCCTGACACATTTTGCTATTGGGCTGGGCAGGGCTATGGCATCCCTGGCAAGTCATATCTGATGGCGAAAACCAACAGCTCTGGCTCGAATACTCCGCTGCCAGCCAGACCTGGTGAGCCTGATCCTGTTTTTGGGTAGCCTGGAAAACAGGGCATTCCTCACAATCCATTCCGCAATAAGACCAATGTGCCATCGCGACTCCTTCCAATAAGCGAGGGGTTCCATGCAAAAAAGCAGCATGAATCATGCCAACAACTTGTGGAAAAGAGGATTGTTGTCGCCGAATTAAAGGATAAGCCGCATTGGTGGGTGGTTGGCTTGGAGCAGGCTAAAACCCAGGCTTTCGTAGAGTGGTTGCCCGTCCGGGCTGGCGTCCAGGTCGAGGTAGGACAGGTTGAGCTCCTGGGCTTTCTGAATCAGCCCCTGCATGATCGCCCGCGCCAGCCCCTGCCGGCGGTAATCGGGCAGGGTGAGGATGTTAATAATTCGTCCATATGTACCATTCGTTGCTGCTGGGTGCCACATCACGTTAAATACTTGTAAAAAACCAGCTGCCGCTAACGCGGCTTCTTCGAAAGCCAGTAAAGCGAAAAGATCGCTATTAAGGTGTTCGGACAAAAAGGCTTCGATTTGATGGGATGCCTTTGGTAAGTCACAGTCCGAAACAGGATAACCAAGCGCGCTTAAAAAGTTTAGCCTTGTTTGGATCAACAGCGGGATATCTTCGAAACTGGCAGGGCGGACTACAGGAGGCATATCAGATGTTATCGTCGTTGAGCGATTTGTTGCGGTAGATGAGATCCGGACGGGTTTGCCATCCCTGGCTTTCCCAAAATGCGTTTCCTTGATCGTTGGAGGCAAAAACCAGCAAGCCAGCCTTGGTAATGCCTTCCGATTTAAGGGCATCACAGGCAGCGTAAATAAGCTCTTTACCAATTCCTTTGCCCTGGTGTTCAGGCAACACGACGGCATGGTAGATATAGCCGCGCCTGCCATCGTGCCCGGCGAGAATTCCGCCAATGACCTCGCTGCCAAGCTCCACGACAAAACAGGTGGTAGGGTTGCGTTTCAGGAACTTCAGAATGCCCTCTTCGCTGTCATCCAGGCTGCGAAGCCCTCGTGAGAACCCCGGCAGTCTTTGCCATAAGGCGTAGATTGCCGGGTAATCCTCAGCGGTCATGCGGCGGAAAGTGATATCGTCGATGGGGCGGCTCTAAATCATCCCATAACGGGCTAAAGCTGTATTGAGGATCATGTTGATTAGCCCGGTGTGGCTGATGCCATCGGCGTTCGCTTCGATCACAATGTCAGATAGTTTTGGCATTAGTCCAGGAAGCGGATTGATCTCGAGGATATAAGGCTTGAAGTTATCGTTTTTATCCAGGCGGAAGTCGATTCGGGCGAAGTCGAGCGCGCCAGTTACACGGAAGACAGCCGCCGCCAGCCAGTTTAGCTCATCGATCATCTCTTCATCCAAGGGTGCGGGGCAGAGGTATTCGAGCTCAGCAGCCAGTACGGTTTTTAAGTAGTTGCCGTAGACGCCTTCCGTTTCGAGGTACGGTTCAAGGTTCACTTCCATCGGCGGTAAAAACTGCAGCCCCGCCTGGATACGGTGCGCGTTTTCATCTTTGGGGATGCGCCGCGCCACCGGACCGATTAAGTTGCCGACCAGTCCGACTGTGACCTCGCGCCCTTCAATATAGCGTTCCACCAGTGCGCTTTGCTTGTATTTCTTTAAGATGTAATTGAGTTGAGTTCGCAGTTCCGTTTCGTTGTGGAGAATGGATTGATAGCTGATGCCCATTCCCGTTCCTTCCCGGCTGGGTTTGATGAAAAGCGGGAATTTCATGCCTTCATCAAGTGGTTCATCCACGCGTTCAAAGGATTGAAATTCGGGCGTGGGCAGATTATGCCAGGCGAGAATGCGCTTTGTCATTGGTTTATCGAGAGTAAGCGCCAGTGTCAAAATCTTTGAGCCGGTGTATGGGATCTGGAGTTTTTCGAGGATAGCCGGGATCTGTGCCTCACGTGAGTCACCAAAATGACCCTCGGCAATGTTGAAGCAGATATCGGGCTTGTAAGCACGAATGGTATCAATAATGGATTCATCGGCTTCGAGGAATTCACATTCGTGTCCGCCGGCGCGGATGGCGTCGCGAAGTGAATGCACGGTGGACTCTGAATCGAGGTCATCCCACTGATCCTCACTCATGCCTTCAAAAGCAGGCGCGTTCGCCTTAAGATTTGCCAACACCGCAACGCGGAACGTCTTCATTTTTCAATTCTCCAGGGGTTATGATAATAGAAACACAATTATAGTATTATTGCGCCGGAAGTAAAGAGGTGTAGAGACTAATTGTGTGAGAAGTATCACATTCCTTGGTTAATGCTTAAAATTCTTGTCGCTATGAGGTTTAGGTGTTTTCCTGGACGTAGACCAACCTGCCTTCAAGCTCGCGGATTAAATGCTGATGTAGGCGAAGGTACTCGTCCAACACTGTTTGCATTGAAAACGCCATGATTTTTGGGTGGGCATGCTGAGCCAAATCTTCGCTGGTCAACCCAAGGTTTTTCTCACTGTTATGGTAATGATACGACTGTATGCCGATCTTATAGCGAGTTTCGGGGACGACCGCTTTCCCGTGGATTTCGAGGCTGATTAGCTTTTCCTGAGCCTCATCAAAAACAGCCCTCACAGCCTGATTCACCTGATAACATTCGCCTTCGCCATTGCGGTTGCTCTTGCGCATAATATGAGCAAAAATATGTTCCAGCTGCGTGCCATCCACGATATAGCGCGAGAAAGAGTCGTCATATGGAAAAGCTTGCTTGATTTCCCCAAGAGTTACGACCGTTCCCAGTTCCTTCGAGCGGATTGAGCCGCCGCCAATAAAGGCGACATCCACCTCGGCGTTTTCGGCAAAAATATCGGCGACAAGGTTGCCAAGTTCAGTCTCAACCTCCCGCCTTGGATGGGTTAGCTTTCTTGCAAAGCGGCAAAGCATGGTGTTGTACTTCGCATCGACCGCGCTTTTATAGGCTTCGATGAACTCGTGCAGGTGCTCATCCGGTTGGATATTATCCTCACGGATTGGCACGAGCTCCCATTTCCATTCTACGATCGCGTTGGTGTCATCGTCCACCACGATATCGAAACGTCCAATCTGGTCTGTGCCGACAGCTGCCTGGGCAATCAGGATATTGTTTACGATTTCCGGCTGGTCCATATAACTGTGTGAGTGTCCCCCCAGAATCAGGTCGACACCCCATTCCGGGTTCAGGATTTTTGCAAGCTCGCGGTCAGACTCAAGCCCAATGTGCGTCAACAGGACCGTAAGGTCGATATCGTCATTCTTATAGGCATCACAAATGCGCCCGACTTCTGTGGCAGCTTCCTCAAGCGAGATGAATGTGCCGATTTGGAAATCCTGCTTCAATGAATCGAGGACGGTTTCGGTCAACAAGCCAATGAAAAGGATATTGAACCCATCCACGTTGATGATCAGATAGGGCTTCATTAGCCGCTTGTTATACTTCTTGATGTAAAGATTGGCGTTGATAATCGGAAAATTCGCCAATTTTTCGAGGAAGAGCAGGTGTGGCAGACCGTAATCGAGCTCGTGGTTGCCCAAGGTAACGACATCCGGCGCGAGGAAATTCATGATTTCGATGGTGCTTATGCCCTTGTATTCGGAGTCGATAATGGATCCCTGCACCATATCTCCGGAGATGGTGTAGATAACGTTTTTCTCCTCGCGCCGCACCTGATCGATATAGCCTGAAAGCAGCGATAAACCACCGACCAACTGGCTGTCTTTGTGGTCTACCTCAGCTAAAAAATCGCCATGCATATCGTTTGAATGGAGGATGGTAAAGCGTTTGAAGCGTTGGGTGTCCATGTATACCTCACTTTTTGATTGGAACCAATTGCGATGTGACGATTATAACCTTTAACAACGGACGTAAAAATGATTGTCCAGGATGATGATTCCCCGGCGGGGTATGAAAATGCCGCATTGCCCTGGCTAGCTCAGATGTAGGGAGGAATGGCGTGTCTGGACGGTGATGGTTTACAGTTTGTTGGGGGGTGATCAGTTTCATTTCATCAATCAAACAAATCAGCGGGGTACCACCCGACATCCGGGGAATTTTAAGGCGTAGGGGCAGACCCCTGTGTCTGCCCTGAAATGCGATTCTCTATGCATGGAACCAGGCGGGTAACCACAGGGGGTTACCCCTACATCCGGGAAATTAATGGCGAAAATGGTCGTAGGGGCAGACCCCTGTGCTCTCATCCTGATCGTACCGCCAGT
>JAYFQB010000318.1:0-16515 GCA_034927385.1 Anaerolineaceae bacterium
AATGGGCAAGAAATCGATTTTCAGACAAGTTGTTTTGGCAGTTCTGGGTATGCTCCTCTTCAGTTGCAGCGTGCTTTCACCCGCCCCAAAAATCACCCCACTGATTACCGACCTCCCCAGAACGCCCACAATGAACTCCGACCAAGCCCAAACAAAAGCCGCGTTTCAATCCACACCAACCCCATTCCCAAGCCCAACTGCCTGGAATGTGGTTACCCCCACCCTCACCCTCCGTTCCATCCCTGCTGAACTAAACACAACCAACCCGCTAACCGGGCTGGAAGTCGAAAACCCTGACTTGCTTTGGGAAAGACCCATCATGGTCAAGCTGGCAAACTGGCCCCAATCTCTCCGTCCAGCAAACCAAATCACCCATGCTGACATTGTGTTCGAGTATTACATCGGTCACCAGATGAATCACCTGTTGGCTTTATTCTACGGCGGGGATGCCGTTGCTGCTGGTCCTCTCGCCCCTGGCCGCGTGGTAGATGCCCGCCTCGCGAGGCGCTACCAGGCGAACCTGATCGCCGCCAGTGCGCCAGTTACGGTAGAAGGAGTTTTCGAGCAAACCCTCCTGGACCGCGTTTTCTACCGCGGATACGCCCCTTGCCCGGGAATCTGCACGGAAACCCAGGCGCAAGGCGGAAATACGGTTGTAGATACCGCCGCGATGCGTGCCTACATCAATGCCACTGAAACTGATAACGCCATCGAACGCCTGCCAGAGCTCAATTTCAAGAAACGAATTGAAACCTGGGATGAAATCGCCTTGCGAGTTAGCTACATGTATGCTGATTTCTCAGTAATGGACTGGCGGTATGACAAGATCTATGGCGGATATCAACTTTGGCAGGATTTCCAGTCGGAAGATGGCACATACTCGCTTAGCCAAACCTTTGACCGCGACACGAATCAGCCGCTGTTGTTTGAAAACGTCCTGATCCTGTTGGCGGACTATATTGAATACAACTCGTCATTTTATGACATTGATTTTCGCGAGAACGACCCGCACCAAGCCGCCATTTTTCTACGTGACGGCAAACTGACCCACGGCACCTGGTACGCCCCTGGCATCAACCAACCGCTCCAATTTTTCGATTCCCGCGGCACCCCCTACTACCTAAAACCCGGTCAAACCTGGATCACCTTCGCCAGTACAACCTCACGCATGGAGCTGGTTGAGGATGGCATCTGGGATATCACATTCGTGCCAAATTAGGCTGTTTCCGCCTCAAAACGCAGCGCGCGTAATCCGTTTAAGGTCACAATCAGCGAAATCCCAATATCCGCGAATATCGCAACCCACAACGGAGTCAACCCTGCCATCGCGGCAACCGCAACCGTCACCTTGACTGCCAGGCTGATCACAACATTCTGTCGGATGAGCCGGTTGACCCGCCGTGAAAGCCGGACAGCGAAAGGCAGGCGGCTGAGATCATCATTCATCAGCACCACATCCGCGGTTTCAAGCACCTGCGCGTTGCCCGCCCCGCCCATCGCCACGCCAATATCTGCCTGAGCCAGGGCAGGCGAATCATTGATGCCGTCCCCCACCATGACCACCTGACCAAACTCATTTTTAAGCTCAATCAGCTTGTTTAGCTTCTCCGCGGGGAGCAATCCGGCAAAAACATTGTCTATGCCAACCTTCTCCGCGATGCTATCCGCCACCCCGGACTTGTCGCCCGTCAGCATAAGTGTGCGAATACCTTCTGCCTTTAACTCCGCGATAACTTCTCGTGCCTCCGGGCGCGGCTCATCCTGGACCGCGAGATACCCAACCACACGCTCGCCATCACAAATCAGCATGGTCGTTTGTCCACGTTCTTCCGCTTCTTCAACTTCCTCCACAATTTTCTCAGGGGTTTCGTGTTCGGCTAAAAATAGCGGCAGGCTGCCAACCGTTGCCAGTTTGCCATTCAAAACTCCTTGCTGACCACGCCCTTCCAAAACCTGCAGCCCTTCAGCCGCGGGGTAGCGGTTATGCACCCCCCTCGCGACAGCCTCCTGAAGAACAGCCGCCCCCAGCGGATGCGTGCTGTGGGCTTCGAGCGAGCTGGCGATCGCCACCAGGTCATTACAGGGTTCACAGTGATCATTGCCGGTGCAATACGTTGCCTCAACCTTGGTGACTGTCGGCTTACCGAGCGTTAATGTGCCGGTTTTGTCAAACGCCATCACCTTGCTGTCTGAAAGGCTTTCGAGGAAAATCCCGCCCTTAAAGATCACGCCGGCTCTGGCGGCACGCGTCAGCCCGCTGACCATTGTGATCGGCGTGCTGATGATCAACGCGCACGGGCATCCCACCATAAGCACGGAAAGCGCCCGATGAAACCAGCCGTAGGTTTCAGGGGTGTTCCAGAAGTTTTGCTTAAATACCAGCGTTGGGATCACCGCCACCAGAACAGAAATCGCCATCACAATCGGCGTGTAAACCCGGGCAAACCGATCAATAAATTTTTCTTGTTTGGCTTTGTTTTCCTGGGCATCAGTAACCAGGGCGATGATCCGCTGAATGGTGTTATCGGCTGCCAAACGGCTAACCTGCACCTCAAGCACTCCCTGCCCGTTTACCGAACCCGAAAGAACTTCATCACCCACGCCCTTGGGCACGAGCCGACTTTCACCTGTGATGGGAGCCTGGTTAACTTCGCTGTTTCCTTTGGCAACCAACCCATCCATCGGAAATCGTTCACCTGCCCGAACAAGGATGCGATCTCCAACCTGCAAGGTTTCGATTGGAACCAACTTCTCACCGTCCCCCGCCACCAACAGCGCCTCGTGAGGAGCGAGATCCGCAAATTCCGTCAGGATGGCGCGCGCGTGATCGTTGGTGTACCCCTCGAGCGCCTCCGAAAGGGTGAATAAGATGACCATAATCAAGGCTTCATGCGCTTCTCCGATGGCAACCGCGCCAATCGACGCGATGGACATAAGAACATTCATGTTCAGGTCGTGTTCCTTAAAGAGGCTGATCGCCCCATTCCTGAAGATCATCCACCCGGCAACCGGCAGCACACTTAACTGCAAAATGAGTAGGAGTGTCGGGTTTATATCCAATCTCCCGAGCAGAATTGTCCCAAGCAGCAAAATCCAACCGGGCACGATAATTTTCAAGTCCGGCATGCGTACGAAATATCGCCAAAAGCCTTTAAAGTCCAAAACGCTTGCCTTCTCGGCGCGATTGTCGGAAGGCGCGTAAGGGCGAATTGGGGCGGCGCAATTGCCGTTGCAAACGCTGCTTTCTGCTTCAACCACAGGGGTTTTATTGTTCTTTGCTGGTTGGTTTATCATCGTCACATCTCAACTATTCTTGGGAATCCAGGTGCAGGGAGTGTTTAAACGCCTGCTCCATCAATCCCTGGATATGGTCATCGCTTATTCGGTAATGAACTGCCTGCCCCTCACGCCTGGCGGCAACAAAGCGCAGGTTGCGCAAAACCCGCAGCTGATGCGAAGTAGCGCTTGGGCTAAGCTCGCATTGGGCAGCCAATTCATTAACATTGGTTTCTCCCTCAAGCAGGATCGCGAGCACGCGCAACCGGGAAGGATCGGAAAGCCCTTTGAAGGTGGCTGCCATAGCTCCAAAATCCGCATTGGTGGTTAAATTCAGGGTCATGTTACCTCGCTTTATATGAATACTTGTTCATATATTCATATTACTACACTCTTTCAAATTATGCAAGTGGAAACCTGCTGGCACAGACGAACATGGATTCTGTTGGAATGAAACCTGAGGATGGATCAGATTAGTCTGGTTTCGCCACAAGCAAGAGATAAAATGGCTTTGTCAGCTTTGAGGCTGATAATCAGCGATTGCTTGGGTCAAAGCCGCCGTCAGCCGTGCGTCGTCGCAAGCGTCATGGCTGTTGGGGATGGATATCTGCATGAATCTCCCGGCAAATTCGAGTTTTTGGGACTTAAACCCGTTATTGCGTGCATTCCATTCACCGTAAAAAGCCGCAAAAAGCTTCATGACGCAAAACGCCTGGTTGGTTTCGATGTTCATCGGCAAGCCGTAAGCCTTATTCGTCTGACGCAGCAGTCGCAGGTCAAACTCGGCATTATAGATCCCAATCACCCTGCTCCTTAAGATCGCGTCAACGTTTGGAGAAACTTCGGTCCAGGCAGGAGCTTCCCGCACCATCTCATCGGTAATCCCATTGACCGCGCTGGACTCAGCCGGAATCGGCACGCCCGGGTTCACCAGCGACTGAAATAACGGTTCGCCATTCATGTCCACAATCGCGATTTGGATGATTCGGTCGGTTTGCCCGGTGCCCGTGGTTTCTGTATCCAGGTATAAAGGCTGCAGCTCAAGCACAGCCTGGGTGCGTTGCATGACCTTTGGATGGGCGGTTGGATAGGGCATTAGGACCTCGGGGAGTATTATAACGCAACGGCAGGGGTGGTTCGATTGTGTTTCTTCCTATTTTGTACATGTGCTTAACCCATTATTTCTAAGAGTACAATTATTTAAACATCACAAATTTCTGGAGGCAATCATGAAAATCCGTTCCCTGTTAAATTTTGATAAGATGATCACACCTGTTCTGATCAAGATCCTGTTCTACATCGGCGTCGCGGCGTCTATCATCGGCGGGATTATCGTGTTCTTTGGCGGCTTAATCTCAGCCTTCCAACAAAATAGTTTTGGCGCTGCGATTGGCGGTCTCATCGGCGGTCCATTGGTAGTCATTTTGGGCATCCTGCTGGCAAGAGTCTACGCTGAGCTTCTGATCGTTGTCTTCCAAATCCATGAGAGCTTGGTTGCAATCAAAGACAAGCTGGTGGATGGGAAGTAAGCTTTTGGTTTAGAAAACGGGTTATCACAGCCTTCGCATTTGCGATTGGTTCAACCCACGCGCATCGCGCTCCGAAAGTGTGTAGTTTGTTTTGTCGTGTCGGGAGTTATAATCTCTCGCCGATTATTTATGATTAGTCACACTTTCCCTGGCTCTAATTTTCTACACGAAGCTTTCCCCAGCCTCATACCTGCAAGCGCCTCTGCCTTGTGGTTTCGAGCGTACGCGGGAGGGTGTGCCTTGAACCCGCTTGTGCCTGATTTCGCCTTTTTTTCGCATATGGGTTATGATGGATACACAACACAATGATGGACTGATCACGATGCAAGAACATACTTTTTGGAAGCGTTTCACCACTTTTCTCATCAGCAACTCTCCCGGAATGCGGGTCATCAAGACCTGCCTGGCGGTCACCATCTGCCTGATTATCGAATATTTCCGCAGCCCCAACATGCACTATCATTCCGGTATTGCAGCAATCGTCTGCATGCAGCCGACCTTGAAATCCACCTATAAAACAGCTATTGATCGAACATTCGGAACGCTGATTGCGGGTTTGTACGGCTACCTGTTCATCACCTTATTCCACCAACAATTGCTTTTGGACTTCAATTCTCTCAGTTACATTTTTTTGATCGGAATCATGACCTTGCCGTTGATGACAGTTATGATTGCTGTTAAAAAACAGGGTGGGATAGCGATATCTGTCGTCGTTTTCCTGATTGTAGTCATCAATGCTGGCACGACTAATCCCCTAGGCTATACGCTTGATCGTGTGATTGGCACCCTGATCGGCATTGGTGTGGCGTTGTTTATCAATTGGCTGCCGATCCTCAACAAAATCGGCAAACGCCTTGGGCAGGTGGAAATCACACCAGTTGTCCCTCCCACCACCAACATCGAAACCATGCCGCCTTTTCCGCC
Organism: Anaerolineaceae bacterium; assembly: GCA_034927385.1. Taxonomy (GTDB): domain Bacteria; phylum Chloroflexota; class Anaerolineae; order Anaerolineales; family Anaerolineaceae; genus Mesolinea. The sequence continues at coordinate 5,730 of JAYFQB010000318.1, forward strand.
AGAGACTACCCGGGAATCCTAATATGAACCATCAGTTCGAAGCCGCCCGGCGCTGCCTTGAGACCAGCCGACAGGTTGTCTTCATGGGAGGAGCCGGCGTTTCGACGGCGTCAGGCATTCCCGACTTCCGCGGCGCGGCTGGGCTTTATACCCAGGCTTCTGGTTCCCGCCTCACCCCTGAGGTCATTCTCAGCCATGGCTTTTTCGTCCGTCATCCCGATGAGTTCTACGCGTTTCTTCGCGAATCACTCTATTTTCCCGAGGCAAAGCCCAACGCCGCGCATTTCGCCCTAGCCGATCTGGAAAATCGTGGAAAACTCAAGGCGTTGATCACGCAAAACATCGATGGGCTGCACCAGCAGGCTGGCTCGCGCGTGGTGTTTGAGCTTCATGGCAGCCTAAACCGTTTTTATTGCACTCGCTGCCGCGCTGCGTTTCCGGCGGAACAGGTCTACCACCAAAAAACGACTCCGCGCTGTGACGTCTGCGGCGGATTGGTGCGCCCAGACGTGATACTTTACGGCGAGCAGCTCGACCCCCAGGTGCTAAACGCCAGCGCGGCTGCCGTCCGACAGGCTGATTGCCTGATTGTGGGGGGTTCTTCGTTGGTCGTCCACCCTGCCGCCGGCTTACTTGACCACTTTCGGGGGGACTGCCTGCTGATCATCAACCGCGAGCCAACCCCCTATGACTCTCGTGCTGATTTCGTGTTCCATGGGGATATTGCTGAGGTTCTGACCGAGCTTTCCACCGTTTGATCGGGCGGAGCTGGCTTAGCCCTGCCTTCCAAAAAACCTCTACCTGAGGCTGCTCTTCGCCCGCTGCCAGATCTGATCAAACATATCCACTGTCAGACGTCCGGTTTGCGTGTTCTGCAAGCTGGGGTGGTAGGAGCAAAGGATCGAAGGCAATCCCGCTGGAGTTTCGTAAAAGCTGCCATGACCAAAGGGAAAATCCTTCTTAGGCAAACCACCAAAATCCGGCAGCGAAAGCAGCCCATCCAGCGCGATTTTTCCCAGAGCAACAATAAGCTGCACCTCCGACAAAACGCTCATCTCCGCCGCCAACCAGGGCAGGCAGTTAGCAACCTCATCTCGGCTGGGTTTGTTATCCGGCGGCACGCAGCGGCAGACCGCGGCGATAAACACATCACACAAAACCATGCCATCATCGGCTGATTCCGCGTTGGGCTGGCTGGCTAAACCCGCCCGAAAAAGCGCCGGGAAGAGAAAATTCCCAGATCCATCGCCCGTAAACATCCTGCCTGTCCGGTTGGAACCGTGAGCGCCAGGAGCCAGACCCACAATCAAAATTCTCGCGTCCGGGTCCCCAAAGCCAGGCACAGGCTTCCCCCAATACTCCTGGTCGCGGTAGGCTTTTCGCTTGACCCGAGCGACTTCCTCGCGCCATGCCACCAAACGGGGGCATTTTCGGCAGGAGATTAATGCCTCCTCAATCTCATTCAGGGAATTTGTCATTCCAAAATTTTACCAGAGGCGCAGCGCATGGAAAAAAAGCATCCCCTCGTGTTGAGGGGATGCAATCAAGTGTAAAGCAAATTAGCGTTTGATCGCCAGGGCGTCCCAGCCAGCATATTTGGCTGTCAGGTCCAGTTCCTGTTCGATCCGCAGCAGTTGGTTGTATTTTGCGACACGGTCAGAACGGGCTGGAGCGCCAGTCTTAATCTGACCCATATTCATCGCGACCACCAGATCCGAAATCGTGCTGTCTTCGGTCTCGCCGGAACGGTGCGAACAAACTGCACGCCAGCCATTGTTCTGAACCATGCTGACTGCCTTCATCGTCTCGGAAAGAGATCCAATCTGGTTGACCTTCACGAGTAGCGCGTTGCAGGCTTTCTCTTCGATAGCCCGAGCGACACGCTCCGGGTTGGTCACGAGCAGGTCATCACCAACGATCTGAAGCCGGTGTCCGTTGAGGGCTGTGAAATTCTTCCAGCCTTCCCAGTCATCCTGGGCGAAACCATCTTCAATCGAAACAATCGGATACTGATTGATCCAGTTGGTCCAAAATTCCACCATCTGGTCCGAAGTCAGTTTTCGACCTTCTTTGCGCAGATTGTAGAGCTTGGTGTCTTCTTCGTAGAGCTCGGAAGCAGCCGGGTCAAGGGCAATCGCCACGTCTGTGCCTGCCTTGTAACCAGCTTTTTCGATCGCTTCGAGGATCAATTCCACTGCCTCGTTATTGGCGCTGAGTGCCGGCGCGAAACCACCTTCGTCACCAACCAGCGTTGTGTACCCCTTGCCCTTCAGCACGGTCTTAAGAGAAGCATAAATTTCAGCCCCCCACCGCAGACCTTCCGCGAAGTTTGGGGCGCCAAAAGGCATAACCATAAACTCCTGGGCGTCGGTGGACTGCCAGCCAGTGTGTGCGCCGCCGTTGAGGATGTTCATCATCGGCACAGGCAAAACATGCGCGTAAACACCGCCAAGATAGCGGTAAAGAGGCAGACCCAACGAGGCGGCTGCCGCTTTGGCGATCGCCAGGCTTGTGCCCAGACTGGCATTTGCGCCAAAATTGGCTTTGTTGGGAGTGCCATCGAGCTCAATCAGAAGCTCATCAATTGCCTTCTGTTCGAGGGCGTCAATACCAAGCAATTCATCAGCGATTTCGTTGTTGACGTTCTCAACCGCTTTGAGCACACCCTTGCCATTGTAGCGATTCTTGTCGCCGTCACGCAGTTCAAGGGCTTCTTGAATACCGGTTGAAGCGCCGGAGGGTACAGCCGCGCGGCCAAAACTGCCGTCCGCCAAAATGACTTCAACTTCCACAGTTGGGTTGCCGCGGGAATCCAAAACTTCTAATGCATTGATATATTCGATAATTGTGTCCATTAAACACCTTCCTTTGTAGCTTGTTTTTATTAAGTATAGCCTATCACGGCTTCAATTCGTAAAGTCATCAATAACAGGTTGGTCCGCCAAACCAGCTTTTTTACATGCCGCCTTGATGAACCCGAGAAAAAGCGGGTGTGCCCGATTTGGGCGCGATAAAAACTCAGGATGAAATTGAGATGCCACCATAAACGGATGGTCCTTGATTTCAGCCATCTCAACCAAAACTCCGTCAGGGGACATGCCCGAGAAAACCATGCCGTTTTCTTCAAACTTCTGGCGATATGCATTGTTGAATTCATAGCGATGCCGGTGGCGTTCCTGGACTACCTCTGCCTGGTATAACGCCGAAGCCGTAGTGCCCGGCTTAATCTTGCAGGGATAAAGCCCAAGGCGCATCGTGCCGCCCAACTGATCCAACCCGCGTTGTTCGAGCATCAGATCAATCACCGGATCAGGCGTGAGTTTATCAAATTCCGCTGAGTCGGCATTCTTTAATCCCAAAACGCTCCGCGCGAAGTCGATCATCATAACCTGCAGCCCCAGACACAGCCCAAGGTACGGGATTTTATTTTCCCGCGCGTACTGCGCGGCAAGAATTTTCCCCTCTACCCCGCGGCTGCCAAAGCCACCCGGACCGAGAATGCCGTCCAGCCCGCTCAGCCGGTCCATGCCGCTGCTGCTGTCGATATCGGTTGAGGAAATCCAATCCAGATCAATATCCACCCCATAATACAACGCGGCGTGGTTGAGGGCTTCGCGCACGCTCAGATAGGCATCGTGCAGCTCCACATACTTGCCAACAAGCCCAATCTTAATGCTCGGCTTCTGCCGTTTGAGTTCCCCAACCATCGTTTTCCAGCCCTGAAGCCTGGTAGACTGCCGGGGTTCCAGCTCGAGGCGTTCCAAAAGAATGTCAGCCACGCGTGCTTGTTCCAGAACCAGCGGAATTTCATAAAGCAGGTCGGCTGTTACCAACGGGATTACAGCTTCTTCCCGAACGTCGCAAAACTGGGAGATCTTATGCGCGAGTTCTTTTTCAACAGGAAAATCGCTCCGGGCGATGATCATGTCCGGCAGGATACCAAGCGAACGCAGTTCACGAACCGAATGCTGCGTGGGTTTGTTCTTGGTTTCGTTGGTAGCCCGAAGGTACGGCAGCCATGTAATATGGACAAAAGCGGTGTTCGCCCGCCCCAGGTCGTTGCGCAGCTCGCGAATTGCTTCGAGGAAGGGTTGGCTTTCAATATCGCCTACCGTTCCGCCAACTTCAATCAAGGCAACATCCGCCGAGGTGGACCGTGTAAGCAGGTCGATCCGCCGTTTGATCTCATTGGTAATATGCGGAATAACCTGGATCGTTCCACCAAGGTAATCCCCCCGCCGTTCGCGGTTGATCACTTCCTCATACACCTGCCCGGTTGTAACCGTGCTAGTCTTTTTCAGGTGAAGGTCACAAAAACGCTCATAGTGCCCCAGGTCAAGATCAGTTTCCGATCCATCATCCAGAACATACACCTCCCCGTGCTGATACGGACTGAGCGTCCCTGGGTCAACATTGAGATAGGGGTCAAGCTTTTGGATGGTGACATCAAACCCCCGGGCTTTAAGCAGCCTGCCGACCGATGCGGCGGTCACTCCTTTACCAACGGAGGAAATCACACCGCCAGTAAAGAAAATCAGTTTTGTTGCCATATAACCTCCTGAGCCAGTTGTCTCCATTAAAAGTAACGGGGAGGGCTGATTATTCCAGCACCTCCCCGGCTCGCATCTTAGTCTATGCGCAGTCTTCGACGTCGCGCATTCTAATCCTTATTGTTAATCTTGTTTTGCATTGTTCTTTCAAAGATGTCGTCCGCTTCGCTATCATAGGATTTGGATTTCTTCACACGGCTTGCGATCTCAGGCAGGCGCTGTTCCGCCTTGTCCATGGCTTTGCGCATGGCAATTTCCATGTATGTCGGATCCGGAATCACTTCTTCGGCTGGTTCTTCAACCTCTTCTTGCTTGTGTCCCTTGCCCTTACGACCACCGCGTTTTGGCTCCGGAGCAGCTTCTTCGGGAACCTCGAGCAGGGCTTTCAGGCTGAGCTTGATTTGTTTCTTGCGGCGGTCGACTTCGAGGATTTTTACGTCGAAGTCATCACCAACTTTTACGACCTCGTTGGGCGTGCGCACGTAATTATGCGAAAGCTCACTGACATGAATCAAACCGGGACGTTCAGCGCCTATTTCGACAAACGCGCCGAAGGTTTCGAGGCGCAGCACTTTTCCATGCACAACCATCTCGGGTGCCAGTTCGCGCCACTCATAAGCCAAAGGCTCACGCATGGTCAATTCAACGTGGTCTTTCAGGACACGGCGGACCCAAACGGTCACAACATCGTCAGCCTTCAAAACCTCTTCGAGCGATTTCACATCAGCATCGGGGTTCTTGGGGTCAATAACCTGGGAAATGTGCAGGAACGCTGGCATGGGGCTATTGATGTCAATCAAAGCTCCCTGAAGCGAGGTTTTCAATACCTTCCCTTCGAATTTGTCTTTCGGCTTGATGGTTGATTCTTCTTTATTGTTTTCGACGGGGGCGTCCATAATTAATTTCTCCAAAGGTTAAATGTTCACAGCGAATTAGTATACTCCTTCGGTGGGAAAGAGTCAATTACAATCGCGTTTTTAATAGTGGTTTTTTTATCAAAACTTAACTCACAGGCAGCATAACTGCTGCCCGATTACTGCCAAATTCGATTATGGTAATTGTATCACGGCAGCCGCAATCAAAAACTGCGCAATGTGATATGTGAAAATAATCCAAAAACGATACTTCGGTAAGCGCCGGTCAAGTTTGTCCATGCCGATCATCCCATCCGAAAGTAGAAACAACACCCCCCCAACCCCAGCCATTGCTGCCGCTCCGAATGGCCAGCCAATTCTGGCGCTGCAGAGAATCGCGCTCAGGGTCATCGCGAATACTAACGAGCCGTACACCTTAATAAATGGCACAATATTTTTCTGGACGCTCGAAGTCTGTGCTAATCGGTTAACCGAAAGATGGATCGAGACAACGGCCATTACAAACACACCGATCCCAACCAGCATAATCGGCAGCGGTGCGAGCGTGCGATTGAAACCCCAGATATACATCAGTTGGGTCAACGAAAAAGCGCCCATGCCTGCCAAAAACCAACGGTTGCCTTTGGGAATCAACAATATGTCGCCAAGCAAAGAAAATAATAATCCCAACACGAACGGCAGCCGCGCTGGAGTAACCGGAACCTTCGTGACCAGATATAGAATCAAACCCAACAACACGATAGGCTTGGTGATGTAATACGGCATCGTAAGCAGCTTCCATGCCGAAATCCAGTTGACCAAGCCAACAAGCCCAATCCCAACGATCGGTATCGCCCCGATCACATCACTCAGATTAACCACCACCCGCAAGTCCTATCTGTTTCAAGAACACCTGATCGTTTTTCCAATCCTTTTGAACCTTCACAATCAACTCAAGGAAGACCTTTTGTCCGGTAGCCTTTTCCAGCTCTTCCCGCGCTTTGGTTCCAATTTCCCGGATCATCTGACCCTTCCTGCCGATTACGATTGCCTTTTGGCTGTCCCGCTCCACATAAATCGTGGCGTCGATATACAGAGTGCCATTCTCACGCTCCTTGTAAGATTGCACCTGGGTGGCAATCGAATAAGGCATTTCCTCAGTCAGCATATCCATGCAGACCGCCCGGATCATCTCCGCGGCAATATCACGCTCGTAATCCTCCGTGATTTGCTCATCAGGAAAATACTGCGGACCCAAAGGCAGCAGCCCAACAATCTCCTCCAGCATCGCCTTGACTCCGCTTCCATCCAACGCCGAGATCTGCAGCGTGTGCGCGTTTGGCAGCTTCTCCCGATATAAGGCGGAAAGCTGCGCGAAACCAGACTTGTTCAAGCGATCAGCCTTATTAAAAACAATCAGGACAGGTGTTTCGGTTTTGCAAGGCTGAATCGCGTCCAGTAGCTTCCCGTCCATGGCGTCAAGCGGATTGCTCGCGTCCACCAACAGCAGCAAAAGGTCCGAGTCTTTCAGCGCGAATTGCACTTCCGAATTGATCGATTTCGCGAGCTTATCCTTGGCATCGGTCAGCCCGGGAGTGTCCACAAAAACAATCTGATAACCCTCCGCTGTGAGAATCCCCAACTGCCGCCTGCGGGTGGTTTGGGGTTTGGCGGAAATGCCCGCGATTGGCTGCCCCATCAGGCGATTCAACAGCGTACTCTTCCCAACATTTGGCTTGCCAATCAGCGCCACAAAGCCCGAACGAAAATTTGTCTCTTGGTTTTCTTCCATTTTCAACTCTCTTTGAGGCAAACTTTGCCTCCAATGATCTCATGTTTCTCATGCTGTAACAGCCATGTTTTCGTTTCCAGCCCTCCAACTGCCGAGAAACCGTGCAGTTTTCGGTCAGCCCCAACCACACGGTGGCAGGGCACCACAATCAGCCAGGGGTTGGTTCCCACCGCCGCGCCGACTGCCTGCCCAGATCCAGGCTTACCAATCAGTTTAGCAATTTCGCCATAAGTCAACAACCCGCCAAACGGAATTCCTGCTACAACCTCCAAAACGTCCCGGCGAAACCCCGAAATTCCGCCCCAGGCGAGAGGCAGCGAGAATTTCTTTGAGCTTCCTTCAAAATACGCCCTCAATTGACGCGCGGCAGTGTTCATCAGCAGGCTTCCGCTTTCCGCCTGCGTGTAAGGCGAGGTCCCCAAATCGATCCGCGTCAATTCCCCACCTACCGCTTCAATGTGCCACCAGCCAAGGTCTGTTTTGATGTTTACCGCCTCAATCCAAGCCATATTAAGCGTACTCCTGATATCGTAGGGTAATCGTCGGTTAATCGTCAAGCAACTATCTGTCCTTTATTGTAATATAGAGTTCGAAAGGGCGACTTCTCTTCTTCTTCTCCTCCTTAAACGCTAATGCCGTGGTCGGCGTCCACGGCATTAGTTGCGTTAATACCCCAAAACGTTTGCTTAAGTCATTTTTGGACTAAAATCAGTTCGATCAATTTTCCAAGGAGATGGAATGGAACACAGAGACGTTTTTTCAATTGATATCGCTGGCGTAAAACGCGACTTGCGGCTGTTTGAGGTCAAACCAGGAATGCGGATTGCTATCCTGAACATCCTCGGAGATGTGGAACTGGTGGACGCCTGCGCGGTCGCCCTCGCGCACAAACTGGAAGATATTCCATTTGACGTGATCCTCACCGCCGAAGCCAAAAGCATCCCGATTGCCCATGAACTGGCGAAAATCACGCAAAAACCCTACGTCGTTTTACGCAAAGAATACAAGCCCTACATGGGCGCGGCTCTCGAGGCGGAAACCCTCTCCATCACAACCGGAAAACCGCAGCATCTCTTCCTGGACGAAAAAGATATCGACTGCCTGAAAGACAAAAAGATCGTCGTTTTGGATGACGTAATCAGCACAGGCTCAACACTCCAGGGCATGCACCTGGTCGTGGAAAAAGCTGGCGGCATCGTCAGCGCGGAAGCGGCTATCCTGACCGAAGGCGATCGGGCAGAATGGCGTCAGGTCATCGCCCTTGGTCACCTGCCAATCTTTTACAGCTAACTCATGACCCTGATTCAAGTCGGGCTCGAAAATAAGCTGCAAGGACGCACCCTCGCCTGGGCGCTTGACTTTCCGGGCGTGTTCACCTATGGCGCCGATGACGCCGAGGCGCTGATGCGCATACCGCGCGAGATGCTCAGGTTCGAAGCATGGCTGAACCTCCACACTGACCAGCCTTGGGTGCTGCTCGGCGGGCTGGATATGCATATCTATGAGACCTTCGAAGTGAGCACGGTTTTAGCCGACGGCGAACCCTATGAAGTAAACGCCTTTTTCAAATCCGACCTGCTTCCTCTGAATGCGGATGACATCAAAAAAACGCTGTTAATCTTTAACTGGCAGCGCGAGGAATTGTTGGCTGGGGTGGAAACACTACCAAAAGAACTCCTCACCCACGAGTCTACAGACCAACCCTGGTCGATTGAAACCATTCTGGACCACATTGCCCGGGTTGAAAGCTGGTATTTTTCCCGCCTCGGGTTCGAAGCCTGGCTCAAATCAGAAACCGGCACATCCCTGCGCCTGCTTGAGCTCAGCAAAAATGCGGTCAACCGCCTACTGCCGGAGCTCGAAAATTCCGACCAGGTTTTTGAACACAACTGCGAAAAATGGAGCGCTCGCAAATTGGCGCGTCGGTTGCTTTGGCACCAGCGCGATCACATTGATCAGATACGGGATTTGGCGTTCAGGTATTTCGGAAACATTTCCTAACCATGCCTTTAAACTAAAACAGCCGCCTCACCTGCGGCTGTTTTAGTTTCGATCAAAAAAGTGTTTTGTCACAATCCGATCCTATTCGCGTAATTTGAAAGGAGAGAAACAATATTCACGCGATTGCATATATACTAACACGCGTTAGTTAACTCATAATAAAGGAAATGTTATGATATTGTTAAATTCCATACGGATTACCGTTAATTAAGCCCTTCCCAGCCCTTTTACCCCCGAGCGCGCCATTTGTACCACTTTCCTCACATCCCATACCAGTCAGCCGGGGCTATCCCAAAGCTCCTTTTCACCCGCGAACAGCCAAGCCCAAGCGCCGCATCCTCCCACCGGACATCTTCTTTTCTTACTATTTCACCGTTACCTTGCCGGACTTTCACCTATAATCAGAATTTATCCTAAGCCTTTTATGCTATGATTATGGCAGAAATTATCATGAAATCGTGGAAAAAGACCCTCCCTTTTATACTGCTCAACATCGCAGTTTCCGCCGCGACTCTTTTGGTTGTGCTCCATTTTTGGCAGCGGCAGAATCCCCTGCCCAAAGCCGAACCAACCCAACCGATCATCACGCCCATCCAGGTTAGCCAGCCCACCTCCTCCGTAACGCAAACCGCCCAGATCACCCAAGGTCAGGTGCTTCGTATTGAAGGCGTTTTCGGCGCAGGCGATATCCAGGTGGAATACATCCTCTTACGCAACCCTGGCGAAAGCCCGGTCGACCTCGCCGGCTGGCGGTTTATCGCCGAGGACGGGCGGAGTTACCGCTTTCCCAATCTGACGCTCTACCCCCAGGGCGCGGTGAACATCTTCACCCGCCCCGGCACCGACACCGTCACGGAACTACACTGGAACTCCGACACTGCCCTTTGGGCAAGCGGCGATCTGCTGACCCTGATTGACAGCCAGGGGAATGAACACACTGAATTTTCGGTACCTTAAAGGACACACACATGGCTCAGGCACTCTACCGCACCTGGCGGCCCGCCCACTGGGATGAGGTCGTCGGACAGGACCACATCGTTCAGACCCTAAAAAATGCAATCGCGACCGACCGCGTTGGTCAGGCATACCTCTTTGCTGGTCCCAAAGGCACCGGAAAAACAACCAGCGCGAGATTGTTGGCAAAGGGGGTTAACTGCCTTGAAGAAAATCCCGAAAACCGCCCCTGCAACCACTGCGCGAACTGTATCGCCGTTAACGAAGGACGTTTTTTGGACCTGATCGAGATCGATGCGGCTTCCAACACCTCCGTGGATGACGTCCGCGACCTGCGCGACAAAATCAACTTCGCCCCCTCCCAGGGTCGTCTCAAGGTCTACATCATCGATGACGTCCACATGCTCAGCACCTCAGCCTTCAACGCCCTGCTAAAAACGCTTGAGGAACCCCCAGCCCACGTGAGCTTCATCCTCTGTACCACCGAAATTCATAAAATCCCCGCCACAGTGCTTTCACGCTGCCAACGGCATGAGTTCCGCCGTATCCCCGTGCCCGTTATTGTCCAAAAGCTCAAAGAGCTTTGCAAGCAGGAAAAAATCAAAATCGACGACGACGCCCTGACGCTCATCGCC
>JAYFQB010000026.1:0-2013 GCA_034927385.1 Anaerolineaceae bacterium
TCGGATTCACCCTCACCTTCCTGGCTGATCTCTATGTATAGCGTAATTGAAATCCCCTTAAAGATACAAGGGTGCGTTCCGTTTTTGAACGCACCAATATTACATACCCGCTCTTGGGGCTGGTGCGATCAACTGGGGATCGCACCCGTTATTTGCTACCCCATAGGCTTTCTGCTGGAGCACCAACTTCCGAGACAATACAGGTACAATTGGGTGAGCATTTTGAGAGGATAGTAAACATGTTCGACTGGAAAATAAAAGCTTCAGAAGGTAGTGCCCGTGCTGGTGAGTTCCTCACGCCTCATGGCGTCCTTGAAACACCCGTTTTCGCGCCGGTCGGCACCCAGGCAACCGTAAAATCGATCACACCCGCCCAACTCGAAGAGCTCGGCGCCACACTGGTTCTTTCCAACACGTATCACTTGTTCCTTAGACCCGGCGATGAGCTTGTGGCTCAGATGGGCGGCTTGCATGAATTCATGCAGTGGCATAACCCCATGCTGACCGATTCGGGCGGTTTCCAGGTCTTTTCCCTTGCAAAAACACGCAAAATCGACCCGGATGGGGTGACATTTAAATCCCACATCGACGGCTCCATGAAACGCCTCACTCCCGAAAGCTCAATTGCCATCCAGGAAAACCTCGGCGCGGATATCATCATGGCATTTGACGAATGTTCAGATCCGCTCAATCATGATTACGGCATTGAAGCCATGAACCGCACCCACACTTGGGCAAAGCGCTGCCTGGAAGCCAAAAAGCGGGATGACCAGGCTCTGTTTGGCATCGTCCAGGGCGGCATTTTTGAGGACTTGCGCACAACCTCCGCGGAGGTAATCAGCAGCCTGGGCTTCCCCGGTCACGCGATTGGCGGGCTTTCGGTCGGCGAAGGCAAAGCCGACATGTATCGAACCATCGAGATCGTCAACTCCGTTCTGCCAAAAGACAAGCCGCGTTACCTGATGGGCGTCGGAACCCCCGAGGACTTAATCGAAGGCGTGTTGCGGGGAGTGGATATTTTCGACTGTGTGCTCCCAACCCGCCTGGCTCGCCATAACACCGCGATGGCCAACTTTGGCAAGCTGAATCTGATGAACGCGTCTTTTGCTCGCGACGATCGCCCGATCGATGCCGAATGCCAATGCTACACCTGCCGCACCTTCACCCGGGCTTATCTGCGTCACCTGATTGTTGCAAAAGAAATGCTGGCAGCCACCTTGCTTTCAATCCATAACCTGCATACCCTGCTGGACCTGGCGCGCAACCTTCGCCGAGCCATCCTGGCTAATAACCTGGACGCCTTCGCGGATCAAGCTCTGGCAAAACTCGGTATTGCCCGTATTCCGGAGGTACACTCATGACATTCTTCCAATCTCTGCTGCTCGGCATTGTCCAGGGGTTCACGGAATTCCTGCCTGTCAGCTCTTCAGCCCACCTGGTTCTGGTGCCGTTCATTCTTAACTGGACGCTCGACCCCACCAAGGCGTTTATTTTTGATGTCCTGGTGCAGCTCGGGACGCTTGTGGCTGTGATCGCCTATTTCTGGAAGGATTTGGTTTCCATTTTCAAAGCGGTAATTGCCGGCATCCGCAGCCGAAAACCCTTCGAGGATCCCGAATCCCGGCTTGGCTGGTATGTCATCCTGGCGACCATCCCGGCTGGTTTGGGAGGATTGCTGCTGAAAATTAAGGTAGAGGCGGCTTTTTCACGCCCGGTGATCACGGCTGTCTTGCTTTTTGTGACCGCGGTTATGCTGATGCTGGCAGAAATTTTCTCGCGTAAAGAACGCAGCCTCGAGAGTTTCTCCCTTCTGGACGCGGTAGTGATGGGATTCTTCCAGTTGCTGGCGATCTTCCCGGGCATATCCCGCTCCGGCGCGACGATCAGCGGCGGCCTGAGCCGCGGTTTGAAGCGCGAAGCAGCCGCCAAATTTTCATTTCTGATGTCCATCCCGATCATGCTGGCGGCGGGTTTGCTTTCAGTCCTGGACCTGGTAAAGGTGCCGGATGTGGG
>JAYFQB010000214.1:0-3479 GCA_034927385.1 Anaerolineaceae bacterium
AGATACAAGGGTGCGATCTTCTGTTGATCGCACCAAACCTACCTACTCCCGTGCGTAGTTGTCACGTTGAACTGCGCAACCTGACCTACGACTAACCCAAAAACTAGTAACCCAAAAGGGAACAAAAAACCTCCTTTCGGAGGTTGGGCTGCCCATATAAGGCGAAAAAGTGGGGCATCATTGACCAGACTTATACTCTGAATTAATAGGAATTCAACCCAGCTTTTGGATCCAGACGAGCAAGTGAGAGTTGAGAATTTTAAGGGATGCAAGCCAATCAGAAAGGCGCGGAAAACGAGGAAGGAGCACCCTGACAAGCGGCGGGGCGAGAGTGATTCGCGCTGGTTTCAGGTTACAGCCTGGGAAGAGTTTTTTTATCTCTTTCAAACCGATTCCCTTTGTTTGAGGGTTGGCAGGGTTCCAGATGAAATCGTACCAAACAATCGAGCCACCCGGCTTCAACACCCTCAGGATCTCAGCCGCCATTTCCTTCTTTGTTTCTGGGTCCAGAATCGAAGAAAACGCTGTAAATTGAAGGGTTAAGTTAAAGGTCTCATCCAAAAAGGGAAGATACTGCCCGTTCGCGTTAACCCACGAACATTCGTCTTTCATACTGGTTGAAGCCTGTTTGAGTCTGTCGAGGAGTAGATCCACCCCAACCAGATTTCCAGGTTCCGCTCCAAATTGGATGAATTCATCCATCACTCCACCCGAACCACAACCTATTTCCAGGATCTGTAAATCCGCCAACCCTGCTGGCTGGTGGGTTTTAAGGAGTTTGCGGATTTCCTTGTGGCGGTCAAGAATAATCCATCGATGCGCGGGGTTTTGAAAAGAATAGCGGTCACCAGCCAGCCCCTCTTCGGTCCGACGAGCATACTCCTGCTGCATCCTTAAAAGGTCAGGGTTCTGATCCGTTATCGGTTCCACTCAGGCACCTTACCTTTCTTATCTTTCCATCGGTTCCAAAACCTGAACAAGCCAACCAGAAAGCCAAGCCCATAGCCCACGTGGATGATGACGAAGGCAAGCGGAAGCAGCAAGTTCTTCCTTCCCCCCTTACCCGAGGCAGTGGCCGCGGAAGCTAAAAGATTAGCCAGAAGGTACAATCCAAGCAGAGCCAGCAAAGCCTTCCAACCCCAGGGAAACAGCAAACTTAACAAAAGCGTCAGCAGGATTGCGAGTACGAAGAGGAGTGGAACGAACTGGCGCAGGCTCATTTGTTTGGGGTGTTTTTGCAAAACCCGCACCTTCCAAAACCCGTATTGGAAATACTGTTTCCATAGCTTTTTAAATGAACCGCGGCTGTAGTATTCAGAGCGAACGTCTTCAGCAAGCAAAACTTTTCCTCCCGTTTCCCTGATGCGGTAGTTATATTCATCGTCCTGGTTGCGCACCAACTCTTCGTCGTATAGCCCCACTTTTTCGATGATGGCGCGTTGGTAAGCCGGAAATGGAACGGTATCCGCCAGTTTTGTCACGCCTGATTCAGTGCGAAAGGAAGAGTTCCCCACGCCAAATTTGGAGCTCATCGCGAGAGCGATAACTTGAGCGACCAAATCCTCTCCTATTGTGTGCATTGGTCCACCCACGCCGTCCACACCCTCGCTTTGGAGCTGCCGCACGCAGCTGCTCACGTAGTCTGGCGCGATCACACAATGCCCATCCACACGGATGATGATCTCGCCCTTCGACCTGGGAATGAGGATGTTGAGTCCGACCGGTACGATCTTCCTGGGGTTCTGAAAAACATATCGGTTTGATCCCTGTGAAGCCCATTCCTGAAGCAATTCGTAAGTCCCATCATCCGACGCGCCATCCACCGCAAGAACTTCCATGCGTTCCGACGGGTAGTCCTGGTCAGCAACGGCCTTCAGGCATTGCACGATATAGCGGGCTTCGTTACGGACAGGTAAGAGAATGGAAACAAAAGGGAGGGTTTTCATGGTGTTAACGGTAGCTGACATAAAACATTTATTTATTCAGGGAAATAGCGATTCGGTTGTCTTTCTTTCCTGATCCCCGGGGATAATTTCGCTCCATTTTCGCCTTACTTAACTTTCGATATGACAGCCTGAAATTTTCCGGAGTTTGTGCGAGGGATTGAGGAGACCTTCTCGATACTGATTGTCACATCCGAACCCAACCGCTGGTGCATCCTCTGCCTTATATCAATTTCATCCGTCTCGGAAAAATCGGGGCTTGGAACAAGTTTGACCACAAAAACCGTTAAAGTTTCCTGGATGATCTGACCCTCGATTATGTTTGGCTGATCGGTGAAAATGCCGTGGAAACGCACCAACTGCCTGCCGTCCGGACCAGTGACCACATCCTCAACTCGGCCAACCACCTCTTTGATCACCGGCATCTGCCGACCGCAAGGGCAGGGGTTGGCGTCCCAACTCGCCAAATCTCCCAATCTAAAACGAACGAGCGGCTGATAGGAGCGGAAAAGACAAGTGGCGACCACCTCACCCACCTCCCCTGGCTCACAACGCGTTCCGTCGGGGCGGAGAATTTCAACAATGCCGACATCCGGGCTGACGTGCAGCCGACCGCATTCACACTCCGAGGCAAAAAGGGCACTTTCAACCGTGCTGTACTCTTCGTAGACCTTGCACCCATAGGCTTTTTCCATCACAAAACGCATCTGTTCGGTTAATTTTTCGCTGGTAGTGATAACCGCTCTGAGCTTTGGCACAGCAATCTGCTGCTCCAGGATGTAACGAGCCAGCAGGAAAAACGAAACCGCATATCCAGTCATCCATTCGACTTTATGCCTGAAGAGTGCTTCAACATAGCTGCGCGCGGTTGTCGGTTTTAGGTGGAAAGCGGAAAAATACACCTGCTTTTCAGCAGCATTGTAGCGGTACACCCGCTCTGTTTCTTCCGGGTCAGGTTCCACAATCCTCCCCGAAAAAGTTGCCCGAGGTTGAGAAAAAGAAACTCCAGCCCAATTGGCTGATCGCACCTCCCGTACCGCGAGGCTTTCGCGCAGTTCGGAGAGCGTAAATGTCGTGGAAATTGGCGTGCCGGTAGTGCCACTGGTGTGGAAGGTTTGTTTGAAAAATCCGTTTTGACCCCGCCGGCAAAACGCAGGTTCAGAGCCGCGGAGAGCTGATTTCTCAAGAACGGGTAAACCTGCCAGATCCCCCGCCAAAGCCGATTGCTTTTGGGCTTCGGTCCAGCTTTCCTTGTAGAACGGTACTTCCTCAACACAAACTTTAAGAAGTTCGATCAACTTTCCCTGTTGAAAGCCCTGCCATTGCTCCGAACGAAAAATTTCTCGGTTTCTCAACTCCTCTTTGAACCTGGGAAACTCGCCTCCAAACCGCAGCCAACGCCACCACACGCCATAAACACTGACCATGACATTCTGCAACCAGGCAGGACTTCGTTTATAAAGTTGATCAGTTTTACCCACAAGCACGTTCCAGTACCTCAGTGAAGAGGTCATCCCATTCCGGCATCACATTCGA
>JAYFQB010000111.1:0-14574 GCA_034927385.1 Anaerolineaceae bacterium
AGCTTCTTTCAGGTCGGCGGTCTGGGTGGTAAGGCTCTCATACCGTTCTTTGACTTCCTGGTATTCGTTTTCAGCTTCCAGATTTACCGTCCCAATTCGCCGGATCTGATTTTTCTGCTGGCGGATTGCTTCTTCTATCCCATCGGGCAATTCTTTAATGACCGGCCGGGACTCAATCACAAGGTCCGGGAACGGTAATGGCGTGGATTTTGCGTATTCGTTTTTATATTCGAGTTCGATCAAACCAAAATCATCCTCAATCCGGCTGCGCAATGATTCTACCCGTTCCTGCTGGTGCACCATTTCGAGTTTGTAATGGACAACCAGCCTTTCCTTGTTCGAAAGCACTTTCTGATTCTCACTATCCTGCTGCGTAACTTGTCGGTTTAGCTCTTCGACGACGTGTAGCTCAGATCGCAACGGGTCAAGTTGTTTTGTTTGTAATGACTCAGCCAGCAGATTCTTTTCGTCAACCAATTGCTTAATTTGGCTCACTTCCTTCTCATTGCCTTCCAATGAAGCCACCAGTGCTTTCAGCCGTTCCTGGTACAACGAAAGGCGCTGGCGGTCATTCTTGAGCCTTTCCGTTGTCGAAATCACGCTATTCTTACTGTGTTGCAGTGCCTGTTGGAGCACCTGTTTTTCAGTTTGCAGGTAATGAACCTGTCCTTCCAATTCGAGCGTATTGTAGCTTTCCTTGGTCTTGCGCAGGCTTTGGATCTCGCCACGCAGTTGTTCCCCTTCTGCCTGAATCGTCTTTTCCTTGGTGTCGATCTCTCCAAGCTGCGAAGCAAGTTGAGACTGTTGTGTCGACCCTGAATGGATCTGCTGCATAAGCCAGGTTTGCTGCCCGTTGAGTTTATCGAGCTCCAGCTGGACGGAATTTAGCTCTTTTCGGCTTTGTACCAGCTTAGCGTTCTCAGCCTGGCGCAGTTTAACAATCCCTTGAAGTCTGGTTTCAAGGTTGCCAATCTCGTTCTTCCCGCTTTGTTCCACTTCGCGGGCTTTTTTTAGCGCGTCCTCAGTCTCAGCCAGTTCCTGCTGTAAAGCTTTGCTCACACGAGAGTAGCTTACCTTGCCGGATCCATTGGTTTTCCCGAGCATAACCATGCCGGTTTTCAACAGCACATCCCCATCCAGTGTGACAAAATTCGCCTCACCATGCTCCCCCCACAGGCTTAGGGCATGCTCCATATCGTCCACAACCAAAAAACTCCCCAGCAATTGATCAATCGTTTGGCGGAGAGACGGCTCTGTTTTAACAAGATCAGCCGCGTTTCCAATCACCCGGGCATCACTCATAACAATCTTTTTTGCCTGGCCCTTTCGCGCGATTTCGCCAATCATCGCAAACCGTTCCTGCGTCTTGCTCGAAAGCTCCCTCATTGCCGTCTGATCAAGCTCACCCTTAACCACAAGCACATCAACCGCCTCACCAAGGGCGGCATTGATCGCTCGTTCGTATGCCTCAGGCACATCCAGCTTGGTCACCAAATCCGTAACCTCCCGCCGGAACGCCTTACCCTTCGCGGCTTTCAACACACCTTTCGCGCCTTCGGAAAATCCCTCAAGGCTTTCACGGCTTTGACGCATCAAATCCAGTCGGTTGACAACCCGGTTCTTTTCGAGGTTAAGGTTATTCAACTGTCGATTAATCTCATCCAGAGATTTAGCCAGTTGGGTTTTATCTGAACCATGTTTTTCGATATCTGCTTCAATTCCAGCAATGACTTGCTCCTGATCGGCGACAGATGTTGTCAGGCTGCTCATTTGTTTCTCAAGCAAATCTTTCTTTTCTGAAACAGAGACCAATTTTTCCTGGCTGTCCGCGGTCGTTTTTTTCACTTCCTCAAGACGATATGCAAGCTCTTGCCTTCTGGCGCGGAGAATTGCCAGATTTTTCTCCGATTCGAGCTGTTTTGCGGTCATAGCCCTTTCTTGCTTTTCCAGCAAGTCTTTTTGCGCTTTTAGCGCCTCATATTCCGCGTTGGCTGCGGAATACTTTTCGCTCAAAGAAGCGATTTCCATCTCCTGCCGGCTTTGGTCGGCGGTGAGGCTTGCCAAAGACTTTTCTTCGCTTAGAATCGTTTCCTCAAGATTCCCCGAATCCATCACCAGTTGACTGCGAGATTCCTCTGCTGACCGTTTCCGGGAATCCAGAACCGCAATTGCCTGGTTCTGCTGCTGAATCTCATCCCGAAGCACCCTTAAGTCGCTCATTAGCTGGTCAATTTTGGCTCTCTTCAGGTCGACTTCCTCTCGCAAACCCTCAATCCGCTGGCGGTCGCCATCCGCGGCATTTCTGACTTCATTGGAAGACGCTTCCGCTTCCATGAGCAGCTGGCGGTTGTTTTCGAGCTGACTTTGAGCGACCACCCACTGATACCCGTACCATTCGCGCAGGTTGTTTTTCAGGTTTTCCTGAACCAGCTTGTACTCCCCCATCCTGGCTGATTGCTTCTCAAGGTTGCGCAGCCTTGGTTTGATTTCATCGATAATATCGGAAACCCGTTCGAGGTTGCGTTGGGTGGTTTCCAACCGCCGCAGCGCCTCTTCCTTCCTGGAACGATAGAGACCGATGCCGGCAGCTTCCTCGAAAAGCCTTCGCCGTTCGTCCGGTCTGATCGATAGCGCCAGGTCCACCAGACCCTGCCCAATAATCGTGTAGGTTCGGTCCGCGAGGCCAGTCTTTGCCAGGAGTTCATGGAAGTCTTTCAATCGCACTCTCTGGTTATTAAGCAGGTACTCGTTTTGCCCATCCCGATACGCCCGCCTGGTCAGAGTAACCTCAGAATAATCAATCGGTAGCCAATTCGTCTGATTATCAAATGTGATCGAGACCGATGCCATGCCCGCCCTGGATCGGCTGTCCGACCCGGAGTAGATCATGTCCTCTGTCTTTTTTGCCCGCAGCATCGAGTAGGATTGCTCACCGAGAACCCACCGGATTGAATCAGCAACATTGGATTTGCCCGAACCGTTCGGTCCAACAATAGCGGTGATCCTGGCAGGAAAAACGAGGTTGGTCTCTTTTGCAAATGTCTTATAGCCGTGCAATACGAGAGAGGCTAACTTGGTTTCTGTCATTTTCTAATTATTCCCAACACTTTCATACTCTGATATGCAGCGCGTTTTTCTGCCATCTGTTTGTTTGTGCCCGTTCCTCGGGCGATTTCTTTGCCATTGATAAAGGCACTAACCTCAAAGACCTTCGCATGGTCAGGACCGGTTTCAAAAACTAACTCATAGGTTGGCGAGGGAAAACCTTTTGCTTGCGCCCATTCCTGCAGCTTGCTTTTAACATCCTCTTCGGTATGGTTCTGCAGGATGTGATCGGATTCCTGTTCGAGGAAAGGATAAACAAAATGGCGAACTGTATCAATATCGGTGCTTAAATACATAGCCGCAATCAGCGCCTCGAACGCGTCGCATAAAATCGCGTCGCGTTCCCTTCCGCCGGCTTGTTCTTCACCTTTTCCGAGAAACAGCGCTGGACCAATTCCGATCTGACGCGCAAATTCAGACAATTGATGCGTATGCACCAAAGCTGACCGTACTTTGGTCAGGAAGCCTTCTTTTTTCTCTGGAAAACTCTGGTATAGCCATTCAGCAACCAGAAAACTCAGAATTGAATCCCCCAGGAATTCAAGCCGTTCATTGTCCTCAACAACATCCCGGCTTTCGTTTACGTAGGACCTGTGAGTCAAGGCTCGGACCAGATAAAAATCTTCATTGAAATTTTCTGGTAAATGTTTTTTTAATTCACATCCGGCAGCAGTATTCAGCATTTCTCCTCCAGTGGAACTGCCGATTCGTATAACATCAAGCGCATTGAGGGTAAACGGTTCCCCAGTTCCAATTAATCAATTGATTTTAACCCAGAACCGCTCAAAATGAGGATCGATTTTCCGGGGACATCATCCACCAACCTGGTTGAAGCCAGAACCATGGCAGAAGTCGCTTCAACATAGCACCCCGCATGGATTAACAACCGATGGGCTGCTCCGATTTCAGCTTCGCTTAGAGACACGAGCTGATCTATGTCTCTATCCAACATGCCGAGAATTTCGGCGGCTCTCGCTGGTTTCTCAACCAGCGTGCCTTCAGCCAGGCTGTGCCCCAGGCTCCCCTCAAATGGTCGCTTTTTCCAAGCTGAGACAACCGGAGCACAGGCTTCTGGCTGCACTCCCACAAACCTGGGTCTGCTCGAAGCCAATCCCGCCCGCACTAAGGCGTCAAAACCCATCATGATGCCGGCGAATAACGAACCATGCCCAATCGGGCAAAAAACTGTCCCGGGCATCTCCCCAAGTGATTCCCAAATTTCATTGGCGATTGTGGCAATACCCGCCATGCCAAAAGGTTGTGCGGCATGGCTCGCATACGGTATGCCCTCTTTTCTGACGGCATCCAACGCCCCCTTATGCGCGTTTTCCCGCGGTCCATCCATAAGGACTACTTCCGCCCCACAAACCTCGATTTGCCGTCTTTTTGGTCCGCTGGTGGTGCTGGGGATGAAAATCCGACAGTGTATCCCAAACGCAAAGCCATAAAGCGCCAGGGAGCCGCCCGCATTTCCGGAGGAATCTTCGATCACCTGCTTTAAACCTCTGCCCCTCAACACGCTCGTAAGAACGGCTGTGGCTCTGTCTTTAAAGGATCCGCTTGGGTTGAGGTTTTCAAGTTTTGCATGGAATTCTTTCCCGTCAATGGTCAACGGAACCAGCGGCGTATTCCCTTCCCCAAGGTAGGTGACAGGGCAGCTCACCGGCAGCCCGAATGACCTGGCATACTTCCAAATTCCTGGGGCGTTTCGCTGCTCATTCGACTCCACAGCGAATGTTAGATCTTTTAACGTAAACATACCGCCGCAATTTGGGCAGGCATGCGGCAAACCAGTTGCCGGATAGATCATCGCGCAGTCCTTGCATATATATTCAGTCATATTTTTTCTCAATAAAATAGATGATCTTAAGTGTACGACAAAACTGACCCACTCAGGCTATAATTAGCCTATGGCAGGTTCATGGATTCATGAAACAGACGATTACGAAATCGAGACCGAACTCTATTCCGGTCCTCTCGACTTGTTGTTGGACCTGATCCAAAAATCCGAACTCGACATCACCAAAATAGCGTTGGCTCAGGTCACTGACCAATTTCTGGTTTATGTCCACGAAAATGAGCAGGCAGATCCTAACTATATCTCTGAATTTATGCTCATCGCATCCAAGTTGGTACAAATCAAGTCGGAGGCTATGCTGCCAAGACCGCCTTTACGAGAACCTGAAGAAGAGGACCTCGGCGAAACCCTTGCGAGGCAGCTTCGGATCTATCGGGAAATCAAGAACACAACAGCCTGGCTCAATTCCCGTCTCGACCAAAACCTTCGCTGCCATTTGCATGTGCCGAAATCCTACCCAATCAACGTGCAGCTCGATCTGACTGATATCGACATCACCGATCTGATTGTTGCCCTCGAAAAGCTCGCGAGTCAGGAAGCTCCGGCGCTTGAAGGATCATCAATCCGGATCCCAAAAATGACCCTGCGAAATAAGGTCAAAGAAATTGTTGGTATCTTAAAAAATGTCGGTAGCGCCAGTTTCCTCGGGCTGATTGGTGAGGACTCAAATCGCATTCAGATTATCGTGGTCTTTTTGGCAATTCTCGAGTTGGTTAAGCAAGATATGATTGACACGGATCAATCCTCGTTGTTCGGAGATATTTCTTTGAGTCCCAGTGAGAAATTATTTGCGATTTCTGATGAAGAGTTCGCAATCAGTGAAGAACTTTAACCTGAATTCTACAAACGCATAGAGAATGCTTTCGATGCGTTATAATATTCTCGAGGATAAAATGTCTGAAAACGAAACTGTTACCACTGAACCATCCGAAACCAGCAAAGCCGGGCAGAACGAGATCCAACCTGAAGTTGCTCCGGAAAAAAAGCCGATTCTCGCAATCGTAATCGGCGTGTTGCTGCTGGTCGGCTTGACTGTTGGTCTGTTCTTCCTCGCAAGAGCTGAAGGACAGGTTGTAACCCAGGTTCGTGATATTTTCATCATCCTGATGGCGTTGATGATGTTTGTGATCGGAGTTGCGCTGGTTGTGCTCATCCTCCAGATCGCTAACCTGACCAATCTGCTGCAACACGAGATCAAGCCAATCCTCCACTCCACAACCGATACAGTCAACACACTTAAAGGCACTGTTCGGTTTCTTAGTGATAATGTAAGCGAACCAGTGATCAAACTGAATGAATCCCTGGCAAGCGTCAAAAAACTTGTTGATATTTTTCGCCTAAAACGATAACAAATAGAGGAGATTACTATGTCTGACGAAAGCAATTTTGGATCTTTCTTAATGGGTTTTACTGTCGGTGCCCTGGCTGGCGCAATCGTATCCCTTTTGATGGCTCCCCAGACCGGTGAGGAAACCCGCCAGGTTATTAAGGAAAAAGCCATCGAATTGAAAGAAAAAGGGACTGAGACTTATGAAGATACGAAACATAAAGCCGAAATCGCCTACAAAGATGCCATTGCCAAGGCTGATGAGTTCGCCAAAGTGACTAAAGAAAAAGTCGCCGAAACAGGTCGCGCCGCCAAGCTTAAGGTCGAGAAACTGGCTGAAGATGTGACCAAGGCAGCCGAAGAGGTTGATAAAACTGTCAAGGAATAAACCTGGGCAGGCAACTTGCGATAGAAATAAAAGCAGTCAGGCTTTATCGCTGACTGCTTTTTGTTATCTGCTCAAATGAGTCCATGTTTTTCCCTGCCGGGTTTTGTTGTCGCTTCAACAATCAATCTTTGCTTGCCCACCGGAAAAGAACCCTTCCGAACCTGACTTAAAATTACCTCTCTTTTCTTCTTGACTTTCATGATTTGGCATGATAAACTATGCTTCGCTTTGGGGGCGTGGTGTAGTGGTCGAACATGCGGCCCTGTCAAGGCCGAGACCGCGGGTTCAAATCCCGTCGCTCCCGCTAAAAAAGAAACTGCCTTTCGGCAGTTTCTTTTTTTTATTCTCACTACTCCGTGATGCCAAATTCCTTGGCGCGGCTTTCCATCAACTTCTGGTTTTTTTCCAGATCTTTCGGGTATGTCAGATAAAAACCACTGAAAAGGATCGCGCAGATAATCCAGGGGAATGGAATCGTCCAAAGCATAGCTGTATGCAGGTCAATTTTGTCAGCAATCAAACCGAACACTAAAGCCACAACTGCCGCGAAACCGCTTTCGATGAAGGTCGTCATCGCGAAAGCCGTGGAGCGCAGCTCAGGAGGAACCACCGCCGACATCATCGGCTCCTTGGAGCCTTTCCCAGGCCAACTGATGAATAAAGCCGTGATGAAGCAGAGAATCGTCAACGGCACAATATTCCAGTTTTCTGTTTTTAAGAAGAGAAACAGGGTAAAGGGAACACCAATCACCACAGAAACCTGACCAATGATCGTCCTGCCATAGCGGGGGCTTTTCTTATCAGCCCAATCGCCAAGGAACCCACCAAGAACGTTGCTGATGGCAGTTCCCACAATCATCGCCCCAAAAACCAACGGCGCAACCTGGGTGGACAATCCGCGTTCCTCAACCAACCAGAGGATCAGGAAAGCTCCCATGATAACCCACGGCATTGACCCCGCCAGACCCTGCAAAATCGCGACACGGATGGTTGGGATGGAAAGGACTTTCTTCATATCGCTGATTTGGGCGGTGTATTTTTGGGAGTCTTCCAGGGTAAGTTTTCCCTTCATCTCAGGTTCAGATTCACCTCGTAAAGGTTCGTCAACAAAGAAGAGAATAACAATGCCGGAAAGAATACTGGCAACGCCCAAAATCACAAAGCCATAGCGCCAGGTTTCAGGGGTCGCCAGAGTTCCAAGCCCAAGCGTAAAGATGATGATGCCAAGCACCCCGAATGCTTCCAGTAAGCCGATCATCCTGCCCCTGATCTTTGGCGCGAACGTGTCAGCCATAATTGAGAATGTCGCCGGCATCAAACATCCCAGACCAATCCCCGAGATGACACGCACGACTAATAACTGCCCAAAATTCTGCGTCAGACCCACGAAAATGGTCCAGATACCCCAAAAACCAGTTCCCCAAAAAAGCACCTTCTTGCGCGAATAGCGGTCAGCCAGATATCCCCAAAAAGGTGAACTGACAGACTGAAGCAGGCTGCGGATAAACGTGATTAATGAAAGATTCCCATAACTCAAACCCCAGAGCTGTCGCAACACGGGGCTGAAAATCGACATTGCCTGCCCCTCACCTTGGTCAACAAAATAACCAAGTGAAAGCGCGAGCAGTGTTTTCCACTTTGATGCTTTCTTTTCCGGAGGTTCTACAATATTAGTCTCACCGACTTCCATTTCACTCATTCCCATCTCCTTTGGTTTAATTCCTACAATTTTACTCGCTTATGCTATGAAATTTGGCGTTTGGAGTTAAACTTAAATAAAACCGCTCGGAGGCAATATGATACAGGCAATTCACCCCAAACCAACCCCCAAGGCAAACCCTGCCGCAATCATCCATGAAGGAAATGCCCGTTTCACCGTCCTCACGAGCCGACTGATCCGCCTGGAGTTCGATCCGCAAAAGAACTTTGAGGATCATGCCAGCCAGGTTTTCCTTTACCGCGAGCAAATCGTTCCGGAATTTCACACCTGGCGGCACGACGGCTGGCTTCATATTGAAACCGAACATATACATTTGAGCTTCGCCGAGAACGGTCGTTTCCATTGGAGAGACCTGAACATCGTGCTTAAACAGACCGGGAAAACCTGGCATTACAGTTACCCCGATCATGTCAATCTCGGTGGCACAGTCCGAACGCTCGATAGCACCGATGGTCGATTGAGCTTCCCTGACGGTCTGGTTTCGCGCAGCGGTTGGGCGGTCGTCGATGACAGCCTCAGCCTGATTTTCGACGAAAATGAGTGGCTCCAACCCAGAGAAACCACCCCCGAAAAGAAAGACCTTTACTTTTTTGGCTACGCGCAGGATTACCTTTCCGCAATCACCGATTATCAGCATGTTTCGGGAAAACCTGACCTCCTTCCCCGTTGGGCGTTGGGCAACTGGTGGAGCCGCTATTGGGCTTATTCAGACAATGATTTGCTTGCCCTCATGGACGAGTTTAGCCAGCATCGCATTCCGCTTTCTGTCTGCATTGTGGACATGG
This sequence comes from Anaerolineaceae bacterium, assembly GCA_034927385.1. GTDB lineage: Bacteria > Chloroflexota > Anaerolineae > Anaerolineales > Anaerolineaceae > Mesolinea. The sequence continues at coordinate 9,184 of JAYFQB010000111.1, forward strand.
ATTGGCACATCACAAAAACCGGAAACGCAAGCTCAGGCTGGACGGGCTATTCCTGGAACAGAGAGCTTTTCCCTGAACCAACGCGCTTTATTGAAGAACTCCACCAGCGTGGGCTAAAAACCGCCCTCAATCTCCACCCTGCCGAAGGCATCCACCCCCACGAAGAAGCGTATCCAACAATGGCAGCCGAGCTTGGGCAGGACCCATCGGCAGGCAGTCCGATTGACTTTGATATTGCCAACCCCGCTTTCACACACGCGTATTTTAAAAATCTCCACCATCCTCTTGAGAACCAGGGTGTTGATTTCTGGTGGATGGACTGGCAGCAAGGCACCCAATCCAGCACAGCCGGTCTGGACCCCCTGTTCTGGCTCAATCACCTCCACTACTACGATCTTGGCCGCAAGACACAAAACCGCCCCTTTATTTTCTCCCGCTGGCCTGGGCTTGGTGGGCATCGCTACCCAATTGGCTTCTCCGGCGACACGATCGTCTCTTGGGCTAGCCTGGCTTTCCAACCAGAGATGACCGCGACTGCCGCAAATGTTGCCTATGGCTGGTGGAGCCATGACATAGGCGGTCACTGCGAGGGCATTGAAGACCCCGAGTTATATTTACGTTGGGTCCAATTCGGCGTCTTCAGCCCAATTTTCAGGCTCCACTCAACGAACAACGAGTTCATCGACCGCCGCCCATGGGGGTTTGGCGAGGACGTGTTGGAGAATGCACGCGCGGCAATGCAGCTTCGACATGCCTTGCTGCCGCTGATTTATACTGCCAACTGGCGCAATGCCGGAACGGGAGAACCGTTAATTCTCCCGATGTACTACACCCATCCGGAAGAGGATGCTGCCTACCAGGCGCCCAACGAATATACGTTTGCCCAACAACTGCTCGTATCCCCAATCACCCAACCGGCAGATCCAGACACCAAACTCACGCGCCATGCCGTTTGGTTGCCCACCGGGCAATGGTACAACTTCTTCAGCGGTGAAGCCTTTGATGGCGCCCAGTGGCTGATTATGTATGCTGATCAGAGCGATATTCCCGTGTTTGCCAGGGCTGGCGCGATCATTCCGCTGAACGCCGAAGACGAGGAGAATGGAGTCAAGTTGCCTTCTCGCCTGCGTGTTCGTTTTTTTGCCGGAAGAGATGGTGAATTCCAGCTTTATGAAGATGACGGAGAAACACAGCTCTACCGCGATGGCATCACTGCCTTAACCGGTTTCATGCAGGTTAAAGATGGATCCACCATCCAACTCCGCAAGTCTGCTGTTGTAGGTATGCCCGAAAGCATACCCGGATTCCCCATGCGTCGGGATTATGATTTTGAGATCGTAGGCGTTAGCCAACCAGCCAAAGTGACTGTATTAAGCGGCGGAGAGGAATCAGCCTTCAATATCGTTTACGACGACAATCGAAAAACCCTTACGGTCAGCGTTGCCGCAATTCCCACCCACCTCGAGTTGACCGTCCTGCTGGATGGCGTCAGGCTGGATGTGTACGAGACCTCGCCGATCTCACGGCTTCACCGCTTGATGAGGCATTTTCGCCTCTCAACGCTTGCAAAATCCTTGTTCATGCTAAAACTGCCGTTCTTGCTCACCAACCCCGCTGCAATCTTTGAAATTTCCAACCACTTTACGAAACCGCAGCTTCTGGCGATTTATGAAGCCATCTTTCAGGCAAGCGAAACAAAGCCCATGAATGATGTCATCTCAGCTTTTGAAACGATGATGGGCAATATGCGGAAATTAATGCAATAAACCAGTGGGTTAACCCGGCTGGTCCGGGTTGGAGTCTTTGGCAGGTTCTGCGTCAACAACCTCTTCGGGAGGATGAAGCATGTTTTTTTCCGCCTCGTCATACCTGACGGGTTGGTCCAACATGGCTTCATTCAGGATTTTTCGGGGATAATTCCGCAATTCATCCGTCGTTTGCACAACTTCCCGAAACACGCCGTCTTTGCTCAATTTTCGCAGAAAAGACCCAAAATCTGAGCCAAACTTTTTGATTCGGTCAGGACCAAGCACAATAAACGCCAGCGTTAAGATCAATAAGATCTCAGACCAGCCGAGATTAAAGAATTCCATACTTTACCTTATCAGGAAGATTTTGAGTCGTCAGATTTATTCTCTTCTTCAGAGTTTTTCTTTCCGCTCAAACCTTCTTTGAATGCCTTAATGCCGGACCCCAGCTCGCCGCCGATCTTCGAGATGCGCCCTACGCCAAAGACCAACACCAAAACCACCAGGACCAAAATCACTTCAGGCCATTGTATGCTTCCAAACATATCACTCTACCTCCGGGTCATCAGTTTTGCTGACATTTCTTGCTTTATATGCCAGCGCCGAAAGCCCAATACTCATTAAATATAATACAAATAACGGCACCATGAAAATCACCATGTTTACAGGGTCACCGGTCGGCGTGATCACCGCCGCCAGCACCGCAATAGCAATCACTGCCACCCGCCAACCTTTGGTCAAAAAACTGGGTCTGATTACTCCCACTCTCGTCAGAACAAAAACCAATAAAGGCAGCTCAAAACTCACCCCAACCCAGAAAATCAGGTTGGTCGTAAACCAAAAATAAGAACTCAAGCGGATGCTGGTGTTTACCTCCAGCAAACCGATAAAAAAATTCATCGACGCTGGCAGCATTACGAAAAACGCAAAGCTTCCGCCAGCCAAAAAAAGCGCAGTCGCGAACGGAATGGCGATGAACAAACCCCGTTTTTCGCTCTTCTTTAACCCCTTGCCGACGAACGAAAACAGTTGGAAAAATATCCACGGCAAAGCAACAACCAGCCCAATCAGGAGTGCCACACGCATAAAGACCGACATTGATTCGGTCACTTCAATCACCTGCAGGCTTTCCACACCGCCAACCGGCCGCGAGAGGAAATCCAAGACAGGATCCACAAAAAAAGCTCCCGCGATCACCCCTGCCGCCAAACCGAGAATCGCCCGAAAAAGGACTTTACGTAAATCCTCCAGGTGTTGGCTTAATGGCATTTGCTCTGACGTTGATTCTTCCATGGTGAGATTATAAATCAGGTCTGTATTTGCCTTTACTCAGGCTATACCGATCTGGCGTTCGATGTCGCGAAGAACGCTTTCGCCATCGGCTTGATGATCAAGATTGTAAACCATCATTTCCGGGTATCGCTGCTGAAAATAACCCTCCAAAGATGGTCTGAAGGTGACTATAAAGGCGCGATACCTTCTCTCATCCAAAATATCCAGAGCCTTTACCCAGCCTTTTCCCTCGATCACTTCCAGGGGTCCAATTTCATCAAAGAAGCACACATCGCAATCCTGCATGCTGGATAGCTTTTCGTCAATCCACTGAAAGGAATCAGCGTGAATCTCCCACTTTCCGAGCGTCATTTGGCTGGTCGCCACGGCGGGCGTCATCAAAACGCGTTCTTCATCACTCTCAAGCCATTGAACCTTAATGCTTGTTTTCTCAGATGCGTCAAACATTGCCGGCGAGATAAAACCACCGCACACAACGCCCCTCGAACGCAATTCTTTGATAATTTTCTGGCAGGTCAGGGTCTTTCCTATGCCGCTTGTGCCGCAAAGACCAATAATTATGGACAATTCGTTCATTTGGCGGTTGCTGCCAGCTGCTGGCATGTTTCCAAAAGGAGCGAAGCCGCGAGAACCAGGCTGGACTCGTCGATATCCATGCACGGATGGTGCAGGGGAAAGCGGTTTTGTGAGCCTTCTTTTCCAGCCCCAACAAACAACATTGCGCCCGGAATCTTTTCCAGGAATAGTGACATGTCTTCTGAGCCCATTAGCTTGAATTTCGATCCTATCACAATATCCGGGTCAATTTTCAGGGCGGCAAGGCATGCCGCTTCACAAACCTGTGGGTCATTGACGGTAGGTGGAATTTTCCCGCCAAACTCCACATCAATTTCACACCCAAACGCCCGCGCGATTCCATCGCAGATCCGATGGGTGGAGGCAATAATCACATCTTCAGCCTCACCAGAGAAAAATCGCGGTTTTCCTGTCATAAAAGCGCTGTCAGGGATGACGTTGTTATTGGTGCCGGCATGGACTTGAGTAATTGAATAGACACCACTGTCGAGCGGGTCCAGGTTTCGGCTGACGATCGATTGCAAAGCTGCAATCAAATGGGCACTCGCGATAATGGGATCTACCGCTTTTTGAGGGCGACCTCCATGCCCACCGATTCCGTGGACCTTGATGCTCACATCCCGGCATCCCGCCATCACAGGACCCGAACTGATGCCCAGCCAACCGGTAGGTTCCTCGGGCCACAAGTGAACCGCGAGAGCGTAATCGGGCTGAATAAGCTCAAGCACCCCATCCGCAATCATTGCGGCGGCTCCTTCCCCGATTTCTTCCGCTGGCTGAAAAAGCAGGTGGTAACTCCCAGCCAAATCCTTCTTCATTTCCGTAACAAGTTTCGCGATGGTCAAACCAATCGCGACATGCCCATCGTGTCCGCACGCGTGCATTGTTCCCTCGGACATCGAGGTAAATTCAAGCCCTGTTTGTTCCTGAACTGCCAGCGCGTCCATGTCGAAACGCAGCAAAAAACTTGGTCCGGAATGCTCCATTGCCAACGTGGCAACAAGTCCGGTTTTCCCGATTCCTCGCCGCACGTCAAACCCTAATTTTTCAAGTTTTTTCGCGGCATAGTCTGAAGTTTTTTGTTCCTGGAAAGCTAGTTCCGGGTTTTGGTGGAGCAGGCGTCGGTGCTGTCTGGCTGTTTCCTGGTGGGACTTTGCAGCCAGAAAGATTGGAGACTCGCTCATAAAATCAATCTCCGGAACGATTCAACGTAGCGCATCTCCTCGCCAAACCGAGCTTGTCTTTTTTCTTCCATCTGTGCCAAAAAAGCTTTTGGCTCACCAATCTGGGAAACGTGCTGTAGCAAGGCGTCAATTCGCGATTGCCAGTGGTGAGTCTCATCCATCTCGATATTCGCTTCTGCCGGCAGGCAAAGCCAAAGTTCCTTGACCTTGTGTTGAAGCAGTCCCTCATCCAACAACTCCGGGAAAAAAGCCGGGTTCTCCACCGCGGGGAAAATGGCATCTATCACAATTTGACCAGCCGCCCGATGGTCCGGGTGATTGATCCGCCCTCTTTGGTAGATCATCAACGGGTCAAATGTGGCAACAACGTCAGGCTGCGTTCTTCTGATCTCGCGCGCTACTTTCTTGCGAGCTTCAATATCTGGAATAAGGTACCCATCCTGGTAATCCAGGTAATCGACATTTTGTACGCCGAGCTTGGCAGCGGCGTTTTGTTGTTCTTTTACTCTTACGGGACCTAATTTCTCAGGGTCGGGATAATCAGGGCTTACCCCGCTTTGACCTTTCGTAATCAGCAAAAAGCTGACGGT
>JAYFQB010000364.1:0-4434 GCA_034927385.1 Anaerolineaceae bacterium
TCTGGGATTCAAACACGACCTGCTCAGCATCACCCGTAACGACCTCCACCAGCACTATCGCTCCGCCTACCACCCTGCCAATGCCACTTTATGCGTTGCAGGAGATATCTCCCCCGATGCTGTTCTGGAAGACGTCGAAACCCTGTTTGGCGCAATCCCTTCCTCCCAATGGGTGCCCAACGTACCTTCCCCCGAAAACGACTTGATCCCTGGCGATATGGTCGAAATGGAAGGTTCCGGAGAGGCAAATTACCTCGAAATTGCCTGGCGATGCCCTGCCGCGAGCGATTCGGATTTCTTCGCTTACAGCATCCTCGAGAGCCTGCTAAGCGGACCCTCATCCCTGAATATGTTTGGCAGTGGCGCCATCAACAACCGCACCTCAAGGCTCTACCAGGCATTGGTGGAGGAAGATTACGCGGCTTCGGTGTTTGGCGAGCTTTCTGCAAGCATCGATCCGGGCGTTTTTAAGGTCTTCGCCACAGTCCGCCCCGATGGAGACCCTTGGGCTGTCCTGCGGATCATCGATGACCAGATCAGCCGCATATCCACGCACGAGTTAAGCCAACGCGAAGTCGAACGCGCCGTCAAACAAGCCAGCGCGCTGTTTGCCTACGGCACCGATAACATCACCAACCAGGGCTTCTGGATGGGCTATGCTAATTCCTTTGCGGATTATCAGTGGTTCACCGATTATCTGACCCGCCTGAAAGCGGTTACGCCGCGCCAGGTGCTTGAAACCGCACGCAAATACCTGCGACAAGACCAGCGCGTTGTGGGCGTCTACCGCGCGAAAAACAACGGAGAGTTTTCGTGAACGGTTCGATCCCCGACTCAAACACCATCCTTCGCGAACGGTTCGCCAACGGCTCAACCCTGCTTGCCTACCCCAACCCGACCAGCCCGGCAGTCTATTTCACCGGGTACATGCAGCCAGGCGCGATTGCCGTCCCCGAAGACCAAATCGGACTGCCTTCCTTCACAACCGACATGCTCATAACCGGTACAAAACGGTTGAACTTCCAACAACTCCACGACAAAATCGAAAGCGTCGGTGCGTCCCTCTCAATGGGAACAGGACACCTCTCAACCACATTCTTCGGTCAATGTCTGCGTGAAGACCTTGAAACAATCTGGAGCCTGCTGGTTGAGGTCATCCAGGAACCGGCTTTTGCCGAAAAACAATTCAAACGCGTTCGTAACCAGATCCTGACCGGCATCGCCATCCAAAACCAGGATACCGCCGAGATGGCATCCCAGGCGTTTAACCAAGCCCTTTACGGAACCCACCCCTATGCCTATCCCGACATTGGCTGCGCCCAGACGGTCGCTAACCTCCAAAAAGACCAGCTTGAAACCTTCCATCAAACACACTACGGACCAAAGGGACTTGTCCTGGCAGTTAGCGGGGGCATCGAACCCGAAATGGCTCAGGAGATCTTCTCGCGCACCATCGCGTCTTGGCAAGTGGAAAATCAAGGTTCCCCCACTTTGCTCCCCCCCTTCAATCCTCCCACGTCCTCCATCCGGACTCACGTGCCGCTGGAAGGCAAGAACCAATCTGACCTGATCATCGGCGTTCCAGCGCCAAAAACGATCAGCCGTGACTACCAGGTTTGCTCGATAGGCAATGCCATTTTCGGGAAATATGGCATGATGGGACGGATCGGCAGGGTCGTTCGCGAAAAAGCCGGTCTGGCATACGAGGTCTCAAGCCACCTTGGCGCCGGCATTGGACCAACAGCCTGGACGATTTCGGCTGGGGTCAATCCAGACAACCTCGAAAAAGCAATCACCCTCTTAAAAAAAGAGCTTGAACGTTTTCGCGGGGAACCGGTCACCCAACAGGAACTGCTGGATGTTAAGACCCAATCGTTGGGCAGGCTGCCGCTCTCCCTTGAAACCAACTCAGGGATTGCCTCTGTCCTGGTCAGCCTCGAGCGCTATGGCTATAGCCTCGATCACCTGCGCGAACTGCCCGGCATCATTGAAAGTGTCACTGCCGAAGAAATCCTGGCAGCCGCTCAGCGTTACTGGGATATGGACAAACTGGTCATCACCTCAGCCGGAAAGCCGCTCTCATGATCAAATGCGGGATCGACCTCCTGCGTACCTCCCGCCTGGCGGAAATAAACCCTGCCATCCGGGCGCGTTTTATCCGCCGTGTCTATACCGAGGCAGAAATTGAACAGGCGCGCGGCGATAACGATACCCTTTCGGGAATTTTCGCCGCCAAAGAAGCGGTCTCAAAAGCCCTTGGCACTGGCATTGGCAAGGTCGCCTGGCGCGATATCGAAATTCTTCATGCCCCCACCGGAGAACCTGGCGTCATCCTGCACGGTAATGCCTTGCGGGTTGCCCAAGCCAAAGGGTTGGCTGAATGGGCTGTTTCCATCCCCCACGAGGGCGGGATGGCGGCAGCCATAGCGGTTGCTCAAAGCGCGTGAACGAGAAAAAACTTCTGTGTATCAGTGACGTAGAGTCGTCTTCCGTGCATAGCCTCCACATTCGCGAACGCTTTCCCGGGCTGGACGCGGTAATAAGCTGCGGCGACCTGCCCTGGTATTACCTTGAATACATTGTCAGCATGCTCGATCTGCCCCTCTATTACGTCCAGGGAAACCACGTCTTCGACATTGAGGATGCAGAAGGCGAAATTCGGCATCACCCCTATGGAGCGACCAACCTCCACCGCCGGGTAATCTATGACCCGGGGTTGGATCTGATCCTGGCAGGAATCGAAGGCAGCCTAACCTACAATCGCGGCAGCTATCAATACACGCAAAGCCAGATGTGGCAGATGGTCTACGGTCTTGTGCCCCAGTTGATGCTCAACAAAGTGCGTTATGGACGTTTTTTGGATGTTTTTGTGACCCACGCCGCGCCGAAGGGCATTCACGACGAGGAAGACCCTGCCCATCAGGGTGTTGATGCCTTTCGCTGGCTGATCGAAAACTTCAGCCCACAGCTGCACCTCCACGGACACATTCACCTCTACAACCCGCTCAAAGCACGCGAAACCCTCCACGAAAACACCCGTGTCATCAACTGTTACGGGTATCGCGAAGTCGTTCTAAACCAGGCTCAGTCGAGCGGCAAAGCGTAAAGCGGCACCAACATCTCGTCCGGATGCAGTCCGCCGTGGCGTCCCAGCATCACATTCGCCTTATTCACCCACCACAAATACGCGCTGCCGTGCGGAATCACCACCAAATCACCAATTCGGTTTTCAAGGTCAGGGTGCGGCGTTCCAATCCCCCACAGCCCTGAATCCAAAACCTCCTGCCGTGTAACCACGCTAAACTCATCACCCCACGCTTCCTCAAAATACTGCCTGACGCCAGCTTCCTGGCCGGATTTAACGTAGAGGTAGGGCAGCCTGCCTTCGCAGGTCGGCTGCATCACCAGCATACGTTCAAGCTCCGGATGGTACCGCAGTTCGTAGGGTGGATTGTGTGGGGTTTCCAGCGAACCGTGGTCGGCTGTCACCAAAAAAAGTGTGTCCTTTCGAGCCAAGGGTTCAAGCTTATCCAGCAGGATGCGTTCGAAAGCTTCACTGAAGCTCTTGAATTGCTCCGTAACCCGTTCATCGTAGGTACCATAGTGATGCATGAGGCTGTCCACCAGGCTCCAGTAGGTGTAGATAAACTTACGATTGTTGGGGCGGGAGTTCAACAGGTCGCGTAGATTGGCAAGCATGTCGCTTTCAGCAGCATAGCCGTGCAACTGCGTACCGATATGGTGCATTCGTGAAAGCCCCGAGTTGGCGATCCCTGCCGGGATAAAAGCATGTGACTCAATCCCGCTGTGTGAGAACTTCTCGCCAATTGGTTGAATCCCCATGAACGACGCCGGGTCAAAGCCAGCCCGCGAAAGTCCACCTAAATCGCCAACAAAACTGCTGGGTGAATGGAGAATGTTGTTGATGACCATACCAAGCGACTTCAACCACATTTCGTAACCGATAATGCCGTGCTGGCTGGGGGTGGCGCCAGTCCAAATGGTGCTCAAGGCTGTGGCAGTGGTGCTGGGCGAGATGCTTGTTAGCGGGATCAGAGTCGCTTTCCCGAGGTTTTTCTGCCAAAAATCCGCTTCCCCTTTCTCCATCAGTCGAACCAACTGGTTGTAGCCAAGCGCGTCCACCAACAAAACAACCACCCGCTTATACCCCGGCGCGAAGTGCTTCAGGATTTCATCCGAAAAGACAGGCGCCGGCAGTTCCGGTCCACCCAACCAACGGCTGATGCTGGGGGTCAGGTTAGCCAGGCTGTAACCGTGATAATTCGGCAGCAGCACGTCCTCAATGTTTTTTAATCCAGCGAGCGCTTGTTTCTTACGTAACAAATCCAAAGTCGAATCATAAATCGGCATTTTCTTTTAATCCTTCAGGCTAATGCAAGCTTTCACTGCCAGCCAAAACAGGTTCTCACGGAT
>JAYFQB010000157.1:0-2539 GCA_034927385.1 Anaerolineaceae bacterium
CATGAGAAGTATTCATGGCATCGGTAATACCGTAGCCAGTTAAAGTAGTTGGAGTATTGGTAAGACTAGAGAATGGTAAAGCTAGAGCAGAGGTAGCTGTCACTCCATTAACTGTAGAAGTAAGAGTGTTTCCTGTGAGATTGAGAGAGTGGGTAGTGGTTATTTGATTAAGAATTTCAGAAGTATCCACGTTAAGTGTGTTACCATTCCAAGAGAGAGCTGCACCAGCTGTAACACGAGAAGAAGGAGAAGTGTAGAAGCTAGACCATTCGGTTGTAGAAGCAGAGAAAGGAATTTTATAATTAACATCTAAACCGATAGTGTCCCCAACAAGAGCAAGTCCAGAAGAAGAAGCTACAGCTAAGTTTGTATAGTCACTTATATCTATACGAGAAGCATTCCAAGTTCCTGATTTAATTGATCCCATATTAACATATCCGGAACCAGTAGTGCCTATATTAATCAATCCTGAAGAAGAATTTATATTCAAATTACCAGTATCAGTTAAAACAGAAACGTTTCCGAAATCTCTCGCGCGAATGGTGTTGTTTCCTGTACCAGAAGTCACCGATACTAAATTCTGATCAATATCTGTTGAAAAAGTAATTACATTTGATATATCTTGAAGAACTTTTTTACCATTAATATAAAGTGATCCTGGGCCAATATAAGCATCTTTCCAAACACTAGTTGGGGAACCGAGAGCATAAGTATTATGTTGCGCTGGAATTAGATCCCCTTCAAAAGTTGAGGTGCCGACAACCCTAAAAGAGTTTGTAAACAGATTTGTAGCTGTCGCATTTGTAGCATTAAGATTAGTTGTAGAAATAGAAGAAAAGGTAGGAGTATCAGTTAAAGTGTAAGCAACATTACCTCCAGTAGAGGTAGAAACAGAAAGGTTGGAAGAATATGCATGGAAAGTGAAAAGTTTATCCGCCGTACTTGTAGCCAAGACCCCATTTACCATCGAAGTAAATAAACCGTTTTCGGCTAAGAAATTGTTAGTAATTGAAGTTTGCAAAGAAGAAGCTGATATTCTTCTAACAACGCCACTCCCATCTACAGAAAGAATCTGATCAGTAGAAGTTCCCGCTTGAAGCCCAACAAGTTGTAATGGATTGGCTGTGTCTTGTACTGTTAAACGATATTCTGGAGTAGAAGTTCCAATACCAATCTTTCCTCCAGCAACAGGAGTAGTGTATGGATTAGTAGCGGTAGTATCACTTTGGAATCCCGTCCCAAACAACACACCTCCAATATTCATAGAGTTAGCTGTAGCGTTTGGTAGAGAGATGTTTGTACCGATGATGATGTTGTTAGAGCCTAGATTGTTTCCAGCGAAAGTCATACCTGCTTGATAACCGAAGAGATTGGAGAAAGAAGCGTTAGAAGCACTTCTACCTGCATAGTATCCAAAGAAGTTAGAGTTACTTGCATTACTTGCTGCATCTCCTGCTCTTCTACCAAAGAAGTTAGAAGAGTCTGCAGATGGAGCATTGTATCCTGCATTAATACCGAAGAAGTTAGAGTAGAAAGCGTTGGTGGATTGAAAACCAGCACCAGAACCGTAGAAGTTAGAGTGGTATGCATTAGTAGCTTGATAACCTGAACCGTAACCGAAGAAGTTAGAGCTGGTTGCAAAAGTAACACCTGTTCCAGCTAAAGTACCTACAGAGATAATATTCTCTCCTAAAGCTCTAGCTCCATCGCCTATAGCTAAAGAGCCTACACCTGTAGCTAGTGGAGCTGTAGCGGGTGGGGTGGAAGGTTCGGAGTAGTATTTAAGTTTTAAATAATTTAGTGACGCTGTAGAAACTACCCCATTTACAGTTGAAGTGAGAGTGTTTGTGTTGGTAGCAAAGGTAATAGTGTTGGTAGTGGTAGATTGGAGACCAGCTAAAGAAGTAGTAGCGGTTACTCCATTAACAGTTGAAGTAAATACTCCGCTAGCATACTCTAGAGAATGAGTGTTTACAGCAGATGTAGTAGAAACTACTCCATTTACATTTGAAGTTAGAATATTGTTAGAAGAAGAAAGAGTATTAGTTGTAGCTGGGAGAATGGATGATATAGAAGTAGTAGCTAATACTCCATTCACAGTAGAAGAAAGTACATCTCCAGATAGAGAAAGAAGATTGGTAGCTCCGATGTCAGCATGAGTCCAGGTATATGTAGTAGAACCATTTACACTTCTAGTAGTGTTACCGAGAGTAATGTTTCTAGAGGTTCCCCAGTTAGCAGTAGTAATATCTGCTGTTCCATTAAAGGAAGTACCGTTAATTGTTCTAGCGGTAGCTAAACTGGTAGCAGTGTTAGCATTACCTACAAGATTACCAGTGAAAGTTGGAGCAGTGATGTTACCTGTTACAGTTCCCCCTCCCAGTGGAAGATAGAGTCCAGCATGATCACCCCAAGAGTAAGCAGAGTTCCAATTAGAAACATTAGTAGAAGTGATACCGTCTAAAACAGTTTTGTTAGCATGAGTATGATTATTAGTGTAAGCAGTATCCCATTCAGTTTGTTTAGCTGTAGTAGGTAT
>JAYFQB010000270.1:0-5346 GCA_034927385.1 Anaerolineaceae bacterium
TTACTCGGTGTTTCGAAAGCTTCTCTGAGTACGGATTCCTTCCTCTCGGCGGCTTCATTCCAGCATACCATCAAGGTTCTGGCTGGCGCGGCGATTTCCTCCAAGGAAGATCCAATGTACGGTCTCAAAGAGAACGTCATCATCGGCAAGTTGATTCCGGCTGGAACAGGTTTTGTCCCTGGTCGGTTTGACGAGCAGACGGAGGAAGGCGATCTCGACAATTCGGCACTCGCAGCCGGGAAGACGGATGGCTTCGGTGATGATCTGGACCAGTCTGATGGCTTCGATGACGAAGGCGAAGACGGCGAAGCCGGAAATTATGACCTCTACGACGAAAACTTCGAAGAAGATGAAGATCTATTGGACGATGAAGAATAGTCCAACGCGGAGCAATTGAGATTAAAGACCCGGTGTGGACAGTCACTCCGGGTCTTTTTATGCTATATTAGGTGAGAATTGAAAAACACGACGACAGAGCCGGAGAAAGAGCGGAATATGAGCACAACCGTCTCCCAGAAGATCAATATCAACGCTGAAATGCAGCAATCCTATCTGGATTACGCGATGAGTGTCATTGTCTCGCGTGCTCTTCCTGACGCCCGGGATGGCTTGAAACCGGTCCAGCGGCGGATTCTTTACGCCATGTACGATATGGGCATTCGGGATGATACTCCCCACAAAAAATCCGCCCGTATTGTTGGAGAAGTTCTGGGCAAGTACCACCCCCACGGCGACACCGCGGTGTATGACGCGATGGCGAGGATGGCTCAGGATTTCTCGGAACGCTATCTGCTTGTGGACGGGCAGGGGAACTTCGGCAGCGTGGATGGCGATCCGCCGGCAGCAATGCGTTACACTGAGGCGCGGCTTGCTTCGCCCGCAATCGAAATTTTGCGCCAGCTGGACATGGACACAGTGGACTACATCGACAACTTCGATGGAACTTTGAAGGAGCCGGACGTGCTGCCTTCCGCTATTCCCAACATGCTGGTCAATGGCGCGTCGGGCATCGCGGTTGGCATGGCGACGAACATTCCCCCTCATAACCTCGCCGAAGTGGTAGACGCGCTTGTTATGATGCTCGAAAACTGGGATGGAATCGAAGAGATCACCGTCGAAGACATCATGCGTTTCATAAAAGGACCAGACTTCCCCACGGGCGGTCTGGTAATCCAGGATGAAGGTTCCATTCCTCTCACGACGATCTACGGTTCCGGCAATGGCACCATTAAGGTGCGCGCAAGGACGAGAATCGAAGAGATGTCGCGCGGACGTATGCGCATTATCGTCACGGAACTGCCTTACATGGTCAACAAATCGGCATTGATCGAACGGATTGCCGAAATATCCCGCGAAGGCGGGCTCGAGGGTCTGGCGGATCTGCGGGATGAATCGGACCGCCAGGGAATGCGCATCGTAATTGACCTAAACAAAAATGCCGACCCCGAGGAGATCCTCTCCACGCTCTACAAACGCACCCAGATGCACAACACCTTTGGCATCAACATCCTCGCGCTGGTGGACGGCAGTCCGCATCGTCTGACTCTCAAACAAGCTCTGCGCGTTTTTGCCGAACATCGGTTGGTGGTTATTCGCCGGCGGAGCGAGTTCCTGCTGAGAAAGAACGAAGATAGGCTGCACATCCTTGAGGCTCTCAAGATTGCTATTGATCACATCGACGAGGTTATCCGGATCATCCGCAAGTCAACATCGGTGGATGAAGCTCGTAACAACCTGATGACACGGTTCAAACTGGATGAGATCCAGGCAAATGCCATTCTCGAAATGCCTTTGCGTCGGTTGGCATCCCTTGAACGCCAAAAGATTGAAGACGAGTACAAAGAAGTGAGCCAGACCATTAAGGATCTAAAAGCTCTGCTAAAATCCCCAACCTTAATGCGAAAAGTCGCGATCGACGAACTGAAAGCCATCAAACAAAAGTATGGCGATGCCCGCCGGACACAGATCATCCAGCTTGGGGAAGGCGAAAAAGCCTCAGATATGTTTACCATGACCGACGTGATGCCAGTGGAGAACTTCTGGATCGAAGCCAGTGGGGAGGGGCTGCTCTCACGCACGGAAGGGGATAAACCAAACCGCCTGGGTGGAGATGGCGCGCCTTGGAGCATGATTCGCACAAACACCCATCAGACTGTTTTCCTTGTAACCACAGAAGGTAAAGCCGCGGCGATTGCTTCGTTTGCGGTTCCCCTCCAAAAAACCGATGAGGTCGGCGTGCCTGCCTCCAAGGTATCCCCGCTTCACAAAGATGACATTTTGCAGGGTGTTTTCGCGGTGCCGATCAATGGGAATGAAGAAAAGGAACGGTATGTTGTGACCGTGACACGCCAGGGCATGATTAAACGTTCCGCGGTAACAGATCTGCCTGGCGCGTCTGCCAGTACCTTTACCTTGGTGAAAGTCAACGAAAACGATGAGCTTTTTGAGGTTTTACTGACTAAAGGCAGCCAGGACATCATGTTGGTCACTGCATCCGGTATGGCGATTCGGTTCAGTGAGACCGAAGTTCGCTCAATGGGATTGGTCGCCGCGGGCGTAAACGCGATCAAACTCAAAGCCGGCGATTACGTGGTTGGAGCTGGGGTTGTTGATGAAAAGGATGAAATCGCGCTGCTGACGCAAAAGGGAATGGCAAAACGAGCTGGAAGCTCGGAATACCCCCAACAGGGGAGGTATGGGCAAGGCGTGATCGCCTGGAAGCTGGACCAGGGCGACCAGGTCTGCGCGGTGCTGGTGGGCAAGCTGACCGATAGAGGCATTTGCCACTTCAGAAAGAGCGCCAGCAAAGTTTTCACGGTTACGAATGCTATAAGCCGCAAACGGGCTTCAAACGGGCAGGCAGTTTTCGCGCTGAGGTCGGGCGACGAAATGATCGGTTTCACCAGCCTTGACGACTACGTGCAGTTTTGGGAGAAGGCTTAACCGCTCGTTTCCGGAGCAGGCAGATTTCCTTCGAGATCCAGCTCTTTCGCGATCTTGCGCATAGCAATAATCGCGAAATCCACGTGCGTCCAGAGGTCAACACCAAACTCCTGAGCTCCATGTTGGATGATATCCCGATCCGCTCCAGCCGCGAAGGATTTGTCCTTCCATTTCTTCCGAACGGATGAAGCTTGCAGGTCGTAAAGGGAACGGGAGGGGCGCACGAGGGCAACCGCTGTGATGAGACCAGTTACCTCGTCGCAGGCATAGAGCGCTTTTGCAAGCTGGGTGTCACGTGGGACTCCAGTGTGGTCCGCATGTCCTGCAATTGCGTCAAGCACTAAGCCTGGAACCCCGGCTTCTTGTAGGATGGGCAAACCCGCCAGCGGATGCTCCTGAGCGGTGGGGTGAATTTCCCAGTCAAAATCGTGCAGCAACCCTGCCAAACCCCATAGGTCCGGATCCTCGTTGAGAGTTTCAGCATAAGCACGCATTACGGCTTCTACGCTGAGCATATGCCTTACAAGGGCTTCGTTCTTAACGTAGGTTCGAACAAGTTCGACTGCTTGCATTCGCTCCATTTGCACCTCAGGGTGTGAAGATCGGTTCCGGGGAACCAAGAATAGGCTCTGGCTTCAAAATGTAAACATCCAGATATGCTGCTACGGTTGCCAAAATTTCCCGAAAATTCCAAAAGATGAAACGGTTGAGCAAGTAATCGGACTGCCTGACCGCTACGCCGGAGGTTTTCAGCCCAAACTGCTCGCAAAGGAAGACCATGCGTGGAAGGTGATACTTTTGGGTTGTAATGATGACAGAATCGAGCTGGAAAATCTCTTTGGCGCGGTAGCACGTGTCGTAGGTGCGGCGTCCGGCATAGTCCAGGATGACATCGGTTTCAGGAACCCCCTGGCTGATGGCGTAATTTGCCATCACGCCAGGCTCGTTGTAGTAAACCGAGCTGTTATCCCCGGAGACCAGGATTTTCTGAACTTTTCCGGCGAAATAAAGCTCAACAGCGCCATCTATCCGGTCCCGCAGGGCAAGCGAAGGTTCCCCATCCGCGGTTATACCCGCGCCAGGAACAAGCGCAACCTGGGCGGCGGGGACGGAAGCGGCATTAAAGGTATTATCCTTTGCCGAGAGCACCATCATGCCGCGTAGGAGACCGATTGCCGAAATGACGATGATCCCGCAAATGAGAAGAAACCTTGCAAATTTTCTCATGAGCAGCTAACGGGTCAGCAAGTCCGCCAATCGGACGCCGCTGGCAGTCAGCAGTTCGCGGAGCGTGGAGTAGGCACTATCGGGCAAGGGTTCAAGCGCCGCAACTTCGTAAGCCAAGGCTGTGCTGAGCTGCGCCTTGCCCGCGTCCCCGCGGGCGTAATCGCGCAGGAAGTCCGAAACACGAGACTGCAGATTGAGGTCCACCTGGGGGCTGAATGAAAGGTTGAGGTTCGGAATGATTGCTGGTGACATCCAAAGAACAGGCAGTTTTTCGATCGCTTCAGGTAGGTCTGTGATGACCTCGGATGAAGTGCGGGGATCCGCTGAAATGGCGTATGTGGCGGCGAAGTTGCAAATTCCCTTAATATAAAGGGCGCGAATGCTGGCGCTGTAAGAGAATGTTTGAACCGGTTTGAGGGTTGGGATGTTATTCAGATTGAGGTATCCCATTGGAACCCAGTAGCCAGCCAGCGAGGTTTCTTCCGTAAGGCAGCCGCGCAAGCCGGAAAGCTGTGCCAACGCGGCAGCGGCATTGGCAGTGGAACTATGGGTGCCGACATCAAAAAAGGACACAAAATTGCTGTCGGTCTGCCCAAGGAATTGCACGCCATAACCTGTGACCCCCAGGTGATTGGTCACGAGCAGCGCGGTGGCAAGACCCTTTTGTGACGCGAGCAGATACTCGACCGGCTGAAGCCAGGCAAAATGCGCCTGCTGCTGTTGGAGCGCGAACTCAAGCTCCTGGTAGCTGTTGTAAAAACGAGCACTAACGGCAAGTTGCAGATGCCCTGCCAGTAGAACAGCCAGATCGTTGAGGGCAGCTTGTTGCTCGGCGGAGGGCGAAGCGTTGACAAGCGCCATGATGACCGGGTTATCCGGGGAGCCTAAGGCTGCCGGGGTAGGCGTGAAGGTGGGCATGGCGGTTGGGAAGCCAGCATCCGGGGTGGCGGTGGTGAAATCATGCGCGAGGGTTGGGGCAGGGTTAGCCCCCGAGCCGCAGGCACTGATTACCAGCAATCCCAGTAAAATTACCACCAGAAATGTTTTACGCAAATCATGCATTCCTGAATTTTACCTTATTTAACAGACAGGATAATTCCATACAAGCATAAGTCATGCATGATAATCATATCTGCCAGAGAGAGGACTTGTAAAAAAAGGACTGCGTTTTCCATT
>JAYFQB010000297.1:0-3184 GCA_034927385.1 Anaerolineaceae bacterium
ACAGCGTTCAGGAAATATGTGATCATGCCTCCTTGCCCACCGTGAAACGGATGGGTAGTCTCCAGACCGAGCACGCGACCTGACCACAGGTCTCCAACCAGTCCTAAAAAATCGTGATGGAAATATTCGGCCCTGATTTAACCAACGACGGGCACCAATTTGATGTATGTTAACCGTACACACACAACTAAGTGAAGAGAGAAAACACCTTTTGTTACCACCTCAACCAACTTCCTGTACCAAGCCAAAGCCGGATTAGCCCGTAATTCAAGTATAATTTTCAAGTTATCACTATATATTTGGAGCTATCTTATGTATTTAACCGGCAACCAGGTTCGTCAATCTTTCCTCGACTTCTTCGCGGAACGCGGGCATACCATCGTCCCAAGCGCCTCGCTCGTGCCAGGCGGCGACAGCACCCTGCTGTTCACAAACGCTGGTATGGTTCAATTTAAGGACGTCTTCCTGGGCACCGAGACCCGCCCCTACACCCGCGCGGTCGACTCCCAGAAATGCCTGCGCGTCTCAGGAAAACATAACGACCTCGACACTGTCGGCCGCGACAACACCCACCACACCTTTTTTGAGATGCTGGGCAACTGGTCCTTTGGAGATTACTACAAACCCGAAGCCATCCAATGGAGCTGGGAACTTCTCACCCAGGTTTGGGGGCTAGACCCCAGCTGCCTGTATGCGACTTACTTCAAGGACGACCAGGGCGACCTGCCCACCGATGAAGAAGCCCGGCAGGTCTGGCTGGCTCAGCCTGGCTTCGTCGCCTCCCACCTCATCCACGGCGGTCGAAAAGACAACTTCTGGGAAATGGCAGAAACCGGTCCCTGCGGTCCCTGCAGCGAGATCCATTACGATTTTGGCGCGGATTTCTGCAACATGCAGCACGTCCCAGGGCACGTGTGCGAAGTCAATGGCGACTGTTCCCGCATTGTAGAAATCTGGAACAACGTCTTCATCCAATACAATCGCACCTCCCCCACCAACTTCCAGCCGCTGCCCAAACGGCATGTGGACACGGGCATGGGTTTTGAACGCATTGTTTCGATCATCCAGGGCGTTCGCGGCAACTACGACACCGATCTCCTCAAGCCCCTGCTGGACGAAACCCAGCGGCTTGCTAGCCAGACAGACGCCGAACGGGCAGCCAATCTAACCCCCTACCGCGTAATCGCCGACCACGTGCGGGCAGCCGCTTTCCTTATTGCCGATGGCGTCACGCCCGGCAATGTTGGGCGCAACTACGTCTGCCGTATGATCATCCGCCGCGCCGCGCGGTTCGCGCGAAAGATAAACCTCACCGAGCCCTTCATGGCGCAGGTGGCGCGGTTGGTTGTGGAAAATTACCAGGCTGCCTACCCCGAACTGCGGGAAAACGCCGAACTAATCTACGAAACCCTCACCGCCGAGGAAAAACGGTTTGCTGAAACGCTTGATGCCGGTTTCACGGAATTACGTGACCACGTCGTGCGCCTCAAAGCCGAAGGACAAAGCCAGCTTGACGGAAAAACCGCCTTCATCCTCTACTCCACGCTCGGCTTCCCGCTCGAAATCACCCGCGACATTCTCGAAGAAGACGGGCTGACCGTCGAGGAAAAGGGATTCTACGAAGCGATGGAAGCCCACCGCCTTGCCTCTGGCAAGGGGCAGGCTTTCGGGAACATGAACGGCGAAAATGCCGAATTTTACGCCGCGCTTTTGAGCGACCTCCAGGCTGCCGGCAAACTGCCCAGTGATGGTGTCCGCTACGACCCCTACACTTCTTTCTCGACCGAAACCAGGCTGGCTGCCATCCTGCAGGACGGCGCGTTGGTCCAGTCTGCCCAGGTTGGGGACGAAGTTGAACTGATCCTCCAGGACAGCCCCTTTTATATCGAATCTGGTGGTCAGGTTGGTGACACAGGTGTCGTCGTATCCAGCAGCAGCCCCGAATGGGAAATCAACGTGACCTCCACGCGTAAGCCAGTCGCTGGTTTGATTGTGCAATCCGGCATAGTCCGCCGTGGCACCCCCCGCGTGGACAGTGTCGTTTTAGTCAGCGTGGATATTGCCGCGCGTCGGGCTACTATGCGCAACCACACCGGCACGCACCTGCTCCATACCGCGCTCCGCGAAGTCCTCGGCGATAAAGTCCATCAATCCGGTTCCGCGGTGGACCCCGAACGCATGCGCTTCGACATCAACTTCCCCCGCCCCCTCAAAAACGCTGAGCTTCTACAGATCGAAGCCCTCGTAAACCATTATATTGCCGAGGAATACCCGGTCATAAAACGCATTAAGACTCTTGACGAAGCCAAAGCGGATGGCGCCATGGCGTTGTTCGGCGAAAAATACGGCAGCGAAGTCCGCACAATCGAAATTGCGGATAATCGCGGGCGGGTTTCCTACGAACTCTGCGGCGGCACGCATCTCGACAACACCGCCGAGATTGGCTCTTTTTACATCACCAGCGAATCCAGCGTAGCGGCTGGTATCCGCCGCATCGAAGCCGTTACTGGCGAAAAGGCATATTCCTGGGCTCGCGAACGGCTGACCCTCCTCAACGAGGCGGCTGCCTTCCTCGAATCCAGCCCCTTTGAGCTGCTTTCAAAAACCACGCTGCTCGAAAACAGGCTCAAAGAATTCGATAAAGAGCTCGAATTGCTCCGCGCCCAAGGCGCCCAGGCAGAGTTTAGCAGGAAACTGCAATCTCTCCAGGAGATCGCGGGCGTGCCCGTGCTCAGCGCCATAATTCCCAACGCCGACGCGGACGCTCTTCGCAACCTGACCGACCAGTTCCGCCAGCAGCACCCTTCAGGCGTGGTTGTTTTGGGCACGGTAAGCCACAACAAGCCTATGCTGATCGCGGCTGTCACACCAGACCTGATCGCGCGCGGCATCAAAGCCGGCGACCTGATAAAACGGGCTGCGGCTGTGGTTGGCGGCGGTGGTGGCGGACGACCGGATATGGCTCAGGCTGGCGGTAAAGACCCTGATAAACTTTCCGAAGCACTCGACCAGGTTTCAGCCTTTATTAGGGAAAATCTGAAGTAACCATGCCTCAGGATATCACCCCCCTCCGCCAACAGTATCTGGATATCAAAAAACAATATCCCGATACGATCGTCTTTTTTAGGCTGGGTGATTTTTATGAAACCTTTGATGATGACGCCCGGACGACCTCCGAAGCGTT
>JAYFQB010000278.1:0-3970 GCA_034927385.1 Anaerolineaceae bacterium
CCAAACCGGTCTGATCGAGCATTTCGCGGGCGCGTTTTGAAGCGTCCAGCTCGACCGGCAGGGTGACCAGCGAGAACAACGCGGTGGATGAGAACAGGATTACGCCAATGGTGGCGAGGTTGGCAAAGTTGAGCACAACACCGATCATCACCAAAATGACCCCGAGGTTGGAGCCCAGGCTGACAATCGGCACAATCGCGGTGCGCAGGCGCATCGGACCGTAGCTGGTTTTATCCTGCAGCGCGTGCCCAAGCTCGTGTGCCGTGATTGCCATTGCTGCCACGGAGGGCTGGTCTGCCACACCCTGCGAAAGCGACAGGGTTTCGTTGCGAGGGTCGTAGTGATCGGTCAGGCTGCCCTGCGAGCGGGCGATTTTCACGTTTTCAAGCCCAACGCGCGGCTTTAGCTGCTCAGCGGTTTCCACGCCGGTCAGGTTATGGTAATTTCGCACCTGGCTCCACTTGTTGTAAGCGGATTTAACCCTGGACTGAGCGAAAAGGCTGAGCAACAGCCCGGGGATCATATATAGCAAGTAATCAAAATACATCGTTTCCTCCTAATTCAGGATTTGCCTTGTTCCGCTTTGACAGCAGTTTAGGGCAGCTCACTGAGCAGCAGCTCCACCGCGGCATCGAGCTGCGGGTCTCTGCCTGCGTCATTGTCTTCCTGGGTGTATTCCACCACCAGGTCCGGCGTCAGACCTACACTGTCGATTTGGTTTCCGTTCGGAGTCAGCCAGCGGGCGATCGTGATCCGAACGCCGCCTTCCTCTGAACGCAGCGCGATCCAGTTTTGCACGGAACCCTTGCCGTAGCTGGTCATGCCGACCAGCTTTGCCCGTCCGTAATCCCGCAGCGCCCCAGCCGTGATTTCCGATGCCGAGGCTGTGCCGCCATCGATCAGAATCACCAGGGGGATATCAGTTGCCAGACCGCCCTTATTAACAGGGTAAGAATCGCGCGTGCCGTCGCCATATTCCTCATACAGCACTACGCCATCTTTCAGAAATTCCGAAGTGACCTCCACCGCGGTGACCAGGTAGCCTCCGCCATTGCCGCGCAGGTCAAAAACGATACCTTTTGGGTTTTGGGACATGATATCCCGCAGCGCCTCGCGCAATTTATCGGTGGCAAGTTCGTTGAAGGTATAGAGCGCCACATAGCCGACGCCGTCCTCGCGCATTTCGTATTCCACAACCGGGATCTGGATCACCGCCCGGGTAACTGAGACTTCGAGCGTTTCATCACCGCGCCGAATGGTGAGCACCAGTGTTTCACCCGCGGGACCCAAAATCCGCTTGAGCACAAGGTCTCCGGGAATGCCGGTCATATCTTCGCCGTTAATCGCGATCACCTTGTCTTGCGCTTGCAAACCCGCGGCTTCAGCCGGTGAGCCCTTCATCGGGGAGATGATCTCGACATAATCGCCGGTGGTATCCACCCAGGCGCCGATGCCGGTGTATTCGCCTTCCATCTCTGTGTTCGCCTGCTTGAACTGCTCCGGGTCCATGTAGGAGGTGTGTTTGTCGCCAGTGGCTGCCAGCATGCCCTGGATTGCGCCGCGCATGAGCACAACGTCGTCCAACGGTTGATCCACAAAGTTCTCATGGAGCAGTCTCCAGCTTTCCCAGAAGGGGTCAAAAAGGCTCCCCAACTCATCGGGGGTCGAGGCGCTGGTGTAGCCCAGGCAGGAATCGGTGGGCGTTGAAACGGTTGTGCCGCCGGGCTGAGCTTCCACCGCCGGGCAATCATCATAGCCAAGCGCCTTGCGGATTGGGTTTTCGGGCAGGGCGCTTGCCACGCCGAAGCCAATCGCGAAGGTCCCCGCCAGCAAAACAATTGCCACAAATACCAGTAAACACGAACGAACAGTTTTATTTTCCATTAGCACTCCATTGAAGCCGCCGCGGATTGCGGCTGGCTCGGCAAATTAGTTGATTCCATTCTTTGAGAGAAACGCCGGCAGCTCCGCCAACGCGTTGATGACAGGATGTTTCGATTCGACTTCCTCAGCGGATATGCGCAGCGTCTGCAAGCCGAGCTTGCGGGCTGCGTCCAGATTAGTTTCAAGGTCATCCACAAACATGGTTACAGCCGGATCAGGGCTACCCGCCAGCCTTAGCGCGATCTCAAAAGCCTCTGGCTGCGGTTTGCACCAGGGGTCCGTGTCCAGGACGTCGATCACCCCGTTGAATAAGTCCGCAATGCCGAGCAACTCAAGCACGGTATTGGCGTGTTGACGGCTGGCATTGGTAAAAATCCACTTCGGCTGCGGCAGGGCGGAGAGCTCAGCCCGCAGGTTTTGATCCGCCTGGATAACTTTCGAGAGGTCCACGCCATGAACGTACTGGAGGTAATCTTGCACGTCGATGCCGTATTCGAGGTTCAACCCGCGCATTGTGGTGCCGTGCTCCACGAAAAGTCTGTCACGCTTTTCGGGGATCTCATTTTCGGGAATGCCGACAATTTCGTGCATATACTGGTAAACCCGCTGTGTCAGGATGGGCCAAACGCCAACCGAGGTTGGGTAGGTGGTATCGTCGAGGTCGATCAGCAGGGTCTTGACGGGTTTCATGAGCGGTCCATCCAGCGATTTTTTCCGTTGGATGGGGTGTAGCCATCCAGCATTTTGAGCAGTTCGGTTGGGTCTGCCGAAACGAACATATACTTACGATGCTCGGGATAAATAAATTTTTCCGCGATTGCCATGTCAATCATGGCAATGATCGGGTCAAAATACCCCTCGACGTTCAGCAGTCCGACGGGTTTATCATGCAAGCCGATTTGTGCCCAGGTCAGAGCTTCAAAAAGCTCGGCGAAGGTACCAAACCCGCCAGGCAGGGCGATTATTCCGTCAGCCAGATAGTTCATGCGTGCCTGGCGCGCGTGAATATCCGGCAAGACCTCCAGCTTGGTCAGGTTGGCATGCGCCAGATGGGGGAGGTTGAGCCCGTCATTGATGACCCCAACCACCTCGCCTCCGGATCCAAGAACACTATCCGCTACCGCCCCCATTAAGCCGGTTTTGCCAGCCCCATAGACCAGCACGCGTCCCTGTTGGGCGAGGGTCTGCCCAAGAGCCCGGGCGGTGTCCAGGTAGACCTGGTTGAGATCGTCGGCAGAGCCGGCGTAGACGGTGATGGTTCTTCGGGGTGATTCAGTCATGATCGTATGTTACCCTTTCATTATACCCGCAGCGATTTTGCCTTTTCCGCGCCATACAGCCGGCTCAGGCGTGCCTCATGTTGCGAATTTCGCGGAACTTTTCTTTTTCTGCCTCGGTCAGATGATTGGGCAGATGCACTTCAATCCGCGCGTAAAGGTCACCAAATTCACCCGGCTTCTTGAGCCTGGGCATGCCAAGCCCCTTTAAACGCAGAGTTTTACCGCTGTCGGTCCCTTCCGGGATGGTCAGGCGCACAGGCTTGCCCAGCGTGTCCACGCTGACATCCCCCCCCAAAATCGCGCTATAGAGGTCCACAGGAACGGTTGTGGTCAGGTCGTCGCCTTTGCGGGTGAACGCCTTGTGCGGGAGCACCTTAATCTTCAGGAAGAGGTCCGCCCCGCCAGCCTGGCCGCTAAGGCGTACTTTTGAACCAGTAGCAACGCCCTGGGGGATTTTCGCTTCGATTTTTCTGCCGCCTTCAAACTGAAGCGTTCGGCTTGTGCCGCTGTACGCCTCTTCGAGGGTTATCTCCACCTCGTGTTCCATAGGCTGGAGGCTACGTGAGGCTCGCTGGTTAGGCTGTCCGCCACGGCTAAAACTTTGCCCCGTGCTAAAACCTCCCTGCCCAAACAGCGTATTGAAAAAGTCCGAGAAACCGCCGAGCCCCCCAAACATATCGCCAAATTCCTCCTGGGAGACGGTTCGATAGCTGGTTTGACCGCCTTGAGCAGACTGTTGCCACCTGCCCCAGTCGAAACCTCCCGGCTGACCGCCCGAGGATTGGTAGCTCTGCCATTCAGAGCCA
>JAYFQB010000191.1:0-4862 GCA_034927385.1 Anaerolineaceae bacterium
TTGGACCAATTGAGACGATTTGTCGATATGTTTTTGTCTCGAATTAGTAAAAACAAACCATTGAGGTAACATAAGATGACCATTTCTTGGTATCAATTTTTGATTATGTCCGGAATTATTAGTGGCTCATTCGTTCCTAGTGTTTATGAGAATGTAATTAAGTGGAAATATGATGATGAAAAACGTCGAGTGGAAAACCACTTGGCAAGCTTGGGCATCAACTTCAGTTCAGATTATGAATCTATAACTATACTTGACCCTCAGTTGGAATTTGACCAAATCGATCCGTTACTGCAAAAACATTATCGAGGTGGATGGGAAAATGGAGAGCCGAATATTTTAAGAAACATAGACATTGTAGAACCGCCGATGCGAGGAGTGGTTGTCCAATTAAACCGCATGGGTCTTCCCACTATTGGTTCATGTGCTGGAAACACCCAACATGATCGAAGCTCTATACCTTGGGTAGCCTTTTCAAAGAGAAATGATACACAGGTAGCCTTAGAGTTATTTAAGTCGCTTTCTATTCCGGTCGATTACTATCTTCTTGACAGTCTGTATATCCACGTCCCCACAGATGAACTCTACAGATTAGCCTTGAAACTGAACGAAATTCAAAGAGTTGACCACATTAGGAAAAGCATTTATGAGGAAAGAAAGAAAACTCTATTTGAATTGCTACAAATTCCAGGCAAGACGGGGAATGAAGCAGCAGTGAGGGAGTACGTCTTAAGGGAATTAGCAAAGATTAAAACAAAAAACGAGCGGTTAACTTATTTGGTTGACGATGAAGGCAATATCTTAGGCTCGATCATTCCCTCTAGACAAATGGGGAGAGTTTCAGGAAGTGCCAGCCAAATTTCGCAAAAGATGATGATGTTAGCAGCGCATCTCGATGTGGTTTGTGATTTTTCTCCTGCAGATAAGCTTGTTGTGGAGGGAAACATTGTCTCCAGAGAATATGGAATACTAGGCGCGGATGACCGTGCTGGGGTGGCAATTATATTGAATTTACTCAGAGAGGTCGGAAACATCAGAAGAATCCCTCCTTTCAAGTTTGTCTTTACCGTTGGGGAAGAACAGCAGCAGTATGGAGCAGAAGCAATCGACCCAGTTTTTTTTGAGGATGTTTCTTTTGGAATAAGCTTGGATAGGAAAAATTGTAAAGATATTGTTTATAAATCCAGTTTTCAAGAATATTCGACTTTGAAATTTGCAGAAGGAGTGGCGAGAGTGTCAAGTCGAATTTTCTCTGAGGAAAATCAATTTGTACCATGTGAAGGAGGTATATCTGACTTAAGCGTTTGGAGTGAGAAGGAGACCCGACCGTGTGTTAACTTATCTGTCGGTTACTCTGAACCGCACACCGACGCGGAATGTATGGATTTGATTTGTTGGGATAGAACGCACCAATTAGCTAAAGAGTTGATTAGGTAGTACAACCCGGCTTACGGATCGGAACAGCCCTACTGCCATGGAGTACGTTGACCAGTAAATCAAGTACCCCATACATTATAATTACCCCATGATCAAACTCCTGCATTTTGCTGATGCCCACATCGACATGGCCAATTACGGTCAGCATGACGCCGCGACCGGGTTGCCCCAACGCGTGGTGGACTTCCTGAAATCCCTTGATTTCATCGTTGAAACCGCCATTAACGAGAAGGTCGACCTGGTCATTTTCGCCGGCGACACCTACCGCGATCGTTCACCAGCCCCGACATTCCAACGCGAATGGGGCAAGCGCATCATGCGCCTCTCGCGCGCGAAGATCCCCACCCTCTTGCTGACGGGTAACCACGACGTCTCCCCTTCGCAGTATCGCGCGCATGCCATCCAGGAGTTCGACACGCTCAGCCCGGATTACATCCACGTTGCCAGTTCCCTAAAGCTTCTCAGCCCAAAAGATCTGGATGGCGTGCCCGTTCAGGTGGTTGCAATCCCATGGATTACACGTTCGGGAATTTTAGCTTCTTTGGCAGACGACTCTTCCAGTGAGGAAACCCCACAGGAAACCATCGAAAAAGCATTGAATGCCTGGATCAACCAGACACTTGCCGATCTTGATCCAAACCTGCCCACGATCCTGACCGCGCATGCCTCCATCGCCGGCGCAAAGTATGGCAGCGAACAGACAGTAAAAATTGGGCGGGATGTCGTTCTCCCGCTTGGATTGGTGGCAAACCCCGCCTTCGATTATGTGGCGCTTGGCCATATTCACCGCTACCAGGACCTCAACCCGGGTGCCCATCCGCCAGTGGTTTACCCTGGGTCGATCGAACGGGTGGATCTCGGCGAGATCAATGAAGATAAAGGGTTCATTATCGCTGATATCGAGAAAGGTCAAACGCGTTACCGCTGGCAAAACCTCCCGATCCGGCAATTTCGGGATTTTTGGGTCGAACTGGATGACCTGCTCGGCGTCAACGAAAAGATTTTCGCGGCACTGCCTCAACCTGAGGAACTCGCGGACGCAATCACACGCCTCACACTCGTTTATCCCAAAGACCTGGAAACCATGATTGATGAAACGCGAATTAACGATTACTTCAGCCGCGCGTTCTCATTCCAATTGAATAAAAAGCCAATCAGCGAAGCTCGAACCCGCCTTGGAGACAATTTCGAAGCAAGCAGCATGACCCCAGCCGAACTGCTGGATCTTTACTGGAAGCGGCAGCATGTTGAAGATCCTGCCGAACGCGAACGGCTGCAAAAGCTCGCCGCGGAGCTGATCATCCAGTCGCAAACACGTTGAGAGGCTATACCCAGGCTCTACGGCGTCCACTCATCGTGGATAATTGCTGAGAGGTAATACGCCCCATCTCCGCTTTGTTGAAAGCCCAAACGCAGCGACTGCCAGTCCATGTAGCCATAAGTGTCCGTCCCGGGCTGAAGGTACTCAACGAAGAGCCCATCCGGGTAGACTTCGGCAAAGTTATCAATGGTATTGCTGGCTTTACGTGAGGGGTCAAGCAGCAGCCCCCACTCCTGGGCTGGGCTTTCGCTGGTGACATACTCTGGCCAGTATTCCGCGATGGTCAGGTTAATGTCCATTCCGCTTCCTGCCTGCACACCCCAATGATAAACATCCTGGTTGCTGCCAAACGCCGCCACCTGTTCCCGTGTGAAAACCAGGTTGTTTTCCACATCCACATACCCATACGGAGAAATCCGCACGCCCCGTTCTGGGCTGATAAAAGAAGCTAACGCGGCGAAATCCTGGCGCTGCAATAGCGGCAGGATCTGTGCAGCCAGACCCTCAAGGGGATCCGCCATTGGTTCGGGTGTGTTGATGGATGTTTCAAGCGCCGCAATCTGGGTGGAAAGTGCGTTGAGTTGGTCCTGTGCATCCAGTAACTGATCTGAGAGCAGCTGGTTTTGCTGCCTGAGCTGTTGAAGCTCCGCGGTTTCGGTTGGCACCGCTGCTATGCAGCCAGTGAGGGTTAGAATAAGCATCAAGAATGTGGAGATTATTTTCTTGTTCATGGGTCCTCCGAATCAGGGCGAAGGATTGCGCCCTTAACTTGTAAACGAAATTACTGTGAAAATGTTCCGGTTTAAGGAAACAGACTTCCATTCCCCGGAGGGATCAGCCAAAAACCGCGCAAAGATTTCAGGGCAACTCGCTGAAACGGATGGCATCAAGCATCCGCGCCAGCCGAACAGTTTCCTTAACATCGTGCACCCGCAGGATGTCGACTCCGTGTAAAACACCCCACGCGTTCGCCGCCAGGCTGCCCTCCAGGCGCTCTCCTTGCGGTAGATTGAGTGTGTGCCCAATGAAACCCTTGCGCGAAACACCCAACAAAACAGGGAACCCCAAGTCTTGAAGCGCGTCGATATGTTTTAACAGAAACAGGTTTTGCTCGATTGTCTTTCCAAAGCCGATGCCGGGGTCAACAATAATTTTAGACGGACTGACTCCAGCCTCAATAGCGAGAGTTGCCGCGTCAGCCAACCAATCTCGCACCTCGGCTATGACATTATCATACTTTACACCCTCATACCTCCCGCCCAGCTCGCTGCTGACGGCTCTTGCGCCCTGGGTGCGGTTGTGCATCAGGATTGTGGTCGCGCCAGCCCTCGCCACTGTGGGCGCCATGGCTGGGTCGCACCGAAGCCCCCAGATATCGTTGATGATATCCACGCCTTCCTCGAGGCATGCTCGGGCGGTCTCTGCCTTATAGGTATCAATCGAGAGAATCACGTCCGGCATATCCTCGCGCAAACTCCTCACAACCGGCAGCAAACGGTTTAGCTCATCTTCCGTGCTGATCGGCACCGCGCCAGGGCGGCTTGATTCTGCGCCTAGATCAAGAATGTCGCAGCCGTCCTGTATGAAGTGTTCCGCCTGAAGCAGGGCGGTTCGGATGTAGTCCCGTTCTCTGAGCAGCCCATCCCCCGAGAAGCTATCCGGGGTCAGGTTGAGAATACCCATGATGTAGGTCTTTTTACCGAGTTCTGGCAGGAGTTGGTTCTTCATGTTCACCTCAGGGAGTGATCGCGTGTGCTTCAACGAACAGTTTCAAATCTGCAATTTCCCCCTGGATGGCATAAACCCGAAAAGAAAATGGGATGGAACCGTCGATTGGTGAAGTTTCCGGGTCCCAACGCCGCAGACCGAGCACCTGCCCGCTGTCATCGTAAACCACGCCCAACACCCAAACATATTCCGCCTGCCCTTCGGGGATGCGAACCGATCCCGCTGCCTCCGCAAAACCCGCGCCAGGAGTGATGTTGGTGGTTTCCGTAACTACTTCAACTGCCAGGTAACGCGAATCATCCTCCATGACCGGCAGCCAGTCCGTGATTTGGGCTGCGACATCAAACTCCGCCGGGGTTAGTGGGGGAAAGTAAGC
>JAYFQB010000285.1:0-4294 GCA_034927385.1 Anaerolineaceae bacterium
CCATAGAAATTAAACCATTAACCATCAACCTGATACCGGACTATCTCGATTTCTTCGATTACCGGGCTTTCTCAGATGGCAGTCCCTGCGGGCCGTGTTACTGCGCCGCCCCCAGCATGGACGATGCCGCCGAGGCACAGATGGTCAGCGAGTTCGGGGACGACATTAAAAGCACCTTGCGCAGATATGCCATCAACCTTTTAATCGCAGGGAAAATCCACGGCTACCTGGCTTTTGACGGCGAACACGCGGTCGGCTGGTGCAACGCGGGCGATAGAGATGGCTACCTTCGCTGGATTCCCGATATCGCCCGGGAGCTTTCTTTCGGTAAGACTGTCTCCGTGTTGTGTTTTGCGATCGCGCCGGAATACCGCGGGCAGGGGCTCTCGCTTGCCCTCCTCGACCGTATCGTTGCAGACGCGACAGCCCAGGGTTACGCCGCTGTTGAAGGTTATCCCAGAATTCAAAAGGACCGCGAGCCTTACGACTTTAACGGTCCTTTGCATCTGTT
The DNA here is from genome assembly GCA_034927385.1 of Anaerolineaceae bacterium. Lineage (GTDB taxonomy): Bacteria > Chloroflexota > Anaerolineae > Anaerolineales > Anaerolineaceae > Mesolinea. The sequence continues at coordinate 512 of JAYFQB010000285.1, forward strand.
TGAAAAAGCCGGTTTCGTGGAAAAAGCCCGCCTGGATGAACTCGTCGTCATGTCCAAAGACCTCCGAGCTACCCAGCCGAAACCGCTCATAAAACAACACCCAAACGGGTAATCTTATTCAGCCTTAAACTGGTAACCTCTCAACCTGAGGGCGTTGGTCACCACAGAAACCGAGCTTAAGCTCATCGCCGTACCGGCAATCATCGGGTTCAACAGCGGTCCGCCAAAAAGGTGCAAAACGCCCATCGCAATCGGGATCCCAATCACGTTATAAGCAAACGCCCAAAACAGATTCTGCTTGATGTTCCGCAGGGTCTTTTTGCTCAGGTCAATCGCCACCGGCACGTCCATCAGCGTTGACCGCATCAGCACAATATCCGCCGAAGCAATCGCCACGTCCGTCCCCGTCCCAATCGCAATCCCAACCTCAGCCGTCGCCAGGGCTGGCGCGTCATTAATCCCATCGCCAACCATCGCCACGAACTTGCCCTGCGATTTTAACTGGTTCACAATCCCAGCTTTCTGATCTGGCAGCACCTCGCTGAAAACCTGATCCACATTCATCATCCGCCCAATCGCGTCGGCTGTGCGGCGGTTGTCGCCGGTGACCATCGCCACCTTGATCCCCATCGCGTGCAGCTTCTGAATTGCCTCCTTGCTGTCGGGCTTGACGGTGTCGGCAACGGCAATGATGCCAATCAGGCTGTCCCCTAGCGCGGCAAACATCGGCGTTTTCCCGTCATTGGCAAGCTCACTCGCCAGTTTTTGCTCCTCTTCCCCCAGCGTGAGCGTCTCCTCAATCATTTTTTGGTTGCCAATCCTCAGCGCCTTTCCTTCATAATCAATCACAACCCCCAATCCTGGAAGCGCCTTAAACCCGCTCACTTCCGGCAGACTCAGGTTTTTTTCTTCGGCTGCCCGCAGGATTGCCTTGCCCAATGGGTGGTCAGAGCCCTTGTCTGCCGCGCCTGCGAGGGCGAGCAGCTCCGGGTCGCTCTGCCCTGCCAGCGGCAAAACGTCTGTTACCGCCGGCGTGCCTTCGGTTATTGTTCCAGTTTTGTCCAACAAAACCATGTCCACCTGCTGAGCGTTTTCGAGAGCGTCGCCATTCTTAATCAAAACGCCGTGCTCCGCCCCTTTGCCCATGCCAACCGTCAATGCTGTCGGCGTCGCGAGCCCAAGTGCGCAAGGGCAAGCGATCACCATCACCGCCACGAAAATCGTCAGGCTAAATTCAACGCTCTCTGTGCCAATCAACAACCACCCCAACGCAGCCAGAATGCCCAACCCCATCACAATCGGGACAAAAATTCCAGATATCTTGTCTGCCAGTTTCGCGATTGGAGCTTTTGAGCCCTGCGCGTCCTCAACCAGGCGGATAATTTGCGCCAAGGCTGTGTCCTTCCCCACCCGGGTTGCCTTGAAGTGGACAGCCCCATTGATGTTCATCGAAGCCCCGGTAACGTTGTCCCCAACGGTTTTTTCAACCGGAAGGCTTTCACCAGTCAGCATCGATTCGTCCACGCTGGTTGAGCCGCTAATGAGCACGCCGTCAACCGGGAAACTTTCTCCCGGACGCACCACAACCTCATCCCCCACTAACACCTGGCTGGCGTCAATTTCCACCTCTTTTCCGCCTCGGATAACCCGAGCCTGCTTGGGCGAAAGCGCGATCAACTTTTGGATCGCCTCGGAGGTCTTGCCCGTCGCGCGGGATTCCATGAACTTGCCAAGCGTGATGAGGGTCAAAACAACTGCCGCCGATTCAAAGTAGAGAGAATGGGCGAAATGGGCATGTCCCTGGGTGATGTGCCATAGTGCGTACAGACTGTAAAGGTAGGCAGATCCGGTGCCGATTGCAATCAGCGAGTCCATATTCGGGTGCAGCTTCACCAGGTTTCGAAAGCCGTGGTAGTAGTAAGTCCATCCCATAATCACCACAGGCGTGGTCAATAAAAGCTGTGCCAGCGCGTTATTAAGCGAGTTGACATCCGGGTCAAAGAATGCCGGCAGCCTCAAACCAAGCATCGGTCCCATCGAGAGGATAAGCAGCGGAACAGTCAAAACGGCGCTGATAATAAACCGCAGCTTCATGTTTTGCAGCCGTTTGGCTTTTTGCGCCTTTTTCCGTTCGAGTTCATCTTCGATCGTGCTTTCCACCGGCAGGATCGCCTGGTAACCCGCATCCGCCACCGCCCCAACCACCTGTTGCAAGCTGATTTCGGCGGGATCGTAGTCGACCGTTAGGGTTTCGGCGCTCAAATTCACGTTCGCGTTCTGCACTCCGGGCAGCTTCCCAACCACCCTTTCAACCGTCGCGGAGCAAGACGCGCAGGTCATTCCCTGAATGTCAAGCTGCGCGTGCTGTGAGGGGATCACCGCCTTATATCCAGCATCATCCACCGCCCGCACAACAGAATCCAGCGAAACCTGTGACTCGTCATAGCTAAGGTGCAAATTTTCCGCGGTCAGATTGACATTTGCTTCGGTGATGCCGGGCAGCTTGCGCACCGCCCGCTCCACCGCAGTAGAACAAGCCGCACAGGTCATCCCTTCAATCGGCAGGATTTTAGTTTTCATGAATTATCTCCTCGTAAGTATGTTTCGAAAGAATTGTGCCGCCATCGTGCAAATGGCAGGTGCACTGCCCCGGATAACAGTCGCATGGCACTTCCGCTGCGGGCTGTTTTTCGCGTAAAACCTCCTCGAGCATCGCCTGATCTTCCCCGATCATCGGCGTTTTCTCAATCAGGTAAGCCAGCAGGTTCGGAATCATCCGGCTGCAAATCCGGCTCAACAGCCCTTCAACTTCTTGTTTCAGGCTTTCCGGCTCTTCCAGCCGCGTGGTATAGACGAAGCGCCGCGCTTCTTTTTGCGCTTCCAGGTAACCCTTCGCCGTCAGCCTTCCAATCAAAGTCTTCACCGTCGACTGGCTCCAACCGCGTTTGCCCTTAAGGACCTGGGCGATCCCCTGGCTTGTGGCTTCACCACTCGCCCAAACCACCCGCATAACTTCCCATTCAGCGTCACTAATATTCAGGGTTTCGGACATAATGTCTCCATTTTCCTTTCAATCCATAGTTTACAACTGTAAACGTTAAGTTACAAGCCCCCATATAACCTTGCCCTGCATGCACAAGCTGGGGATTTTGTTTCCCGCCCCGCAGAGGATAAACTTAACAAAAATGGAGGAAACATGACAGAGATTCTTTATACCTATGAACCGGATGCCGCCCGTTTCGTGGCAACCACCGATGAAGGGCAGGAAGTAGGCACACTCGTCTACGCCGTGGAAGATCGGTATTGGAACGCCAAACACACCTGGGTAAACCCGGATTTCCGTGGTCACAACATCGCCCGCAAGCTGCTTGACATGCTGGTGGATACCGCCCGCGCGCAAGGAGTACTAATTTTCCCAACCTGCTCCTATGTACGGCATGTCATGGAAAAAGACGCGTCCTTCGCGGATGTGTTGTTCAAACCCGAAACAGAATAAAGGTCTTAGCAATCCCCCCGTATTTTCCTCGCCCGGAGTAGAATTGAGCAACTAACCGAGCGAGGTACTTTATGTTTTCACAAGAATTTGAAGCTGTCGTTACCGCTGCCCGCGGCAAATCGGATTTACTGAAAAACAGGCCCTGGGCATACCTTCTGGCATCTATTCTTGCCGGCGCTTTCATCGCCTTTGGCGTGATCCTCAGCAACACCGCCACTTCCCTTGCCGTCAACACAGGCTTGAGCCGCATCGTTTCAGGGTTGACCTTCGCGGGAGGTTTAAGCCTG
>JAYFQB010000298.1:0-2593 GCA_034927385.1 Anaerolineaceae bacterium
GCATTCGACCCGGAATTTGTGGAAGCCGCAAGTCTGCTGGATCGGCTCACCAGGGAACGCGACCCGGAAATTCACGCCAACCAGCTCTACTTGCAGCGTGGGACCTCCGGAGCAAAATCACCCACCTCCTGGCTTGATGGCTTAATCGCCGCCCGCAATGCATGGGAAAGCGGAGATTTGTCTGGTGCCGAAAAGGCTGTCCTCGAATCGCTGGCACATAACCCGCGTTCACCTCTGCCGGCGGCGTTCCACATGCAGGTCATCCACAAAACAGGCAACACCACCCTGCTTGAAACACTCGCGGGAATCTATGGCAGCCGCTGGGCGGATTGTATTCAGATAAAAGTCCTTTCGGCGAATGCCGACATCCAGCAGGGGAATGATTCAGCCGGCGTGGAAAAGATGCATTGGTGCGCGGCGCATGACGTCAGCGGTCAGGTAATCAACCGCTTGTTGGGTCCAAACCACAACTACAAGCCTCTTTGGCCCGAAGACCTCAAAGTCTATCTCGACCTGCCCGTACCGGCGGCGGTTGCAGCCGACCTGGGCTGGAACGTGCTCTCAAACGCGGATTTTGTCGCCCCAGACGCTTCCGGCAAGGACGTTAACCCGCAATCCGCTGAAGAGTTGGTCGATGACGATCCCACCCTCGCCCTCCAATTGCCGGACTACGTGATTGACGAGTTGGCTGAATCGGGCGACGTGGATTACACGGAAGTTCCCACAAGCTCCTTCTTCCTTCAAGACATTGCCACGCCCCCCCTGCCCGCTGGCCACACGAACGAAGTGCCAGCATCTCATTCACCCATCCAAGCCGGATCAACTCACACTCCCCGTGAGGTCGACCCTGCAGTAACCGCCCTCACAGAAATCCAGACAGAGTTCGAAAAAGTCGCTCGCAAAATCAACAAATCAGAGCTGATAAACACAGACGCTCGTTTTCCGAGCTATGTAATCCTGACCTCCCGCGGCAATCTCGAGAAAAAGTACGGCTCGAACACTGCTGAAGTCGTGATCGAATCATTGCGGAAGCTCTGCCTCAACATCGTGGACCTGCCGGGATGGAACAGCCTGGTTTACGTGCCGGATGACGAAGCCAGTGCACGGGAACAGGGTCTCGACCCCATTCAGGTGAGTGACGCATGGAAGATCAAGCTTTCCCTTACCGATCTGGACGCCAAACTCGCTACCCGCGGGGAAATGATCGGCGCGTTATTGATCGTTGGCGGACACGACATCGTCCCCTTCCACATTTTGCCGAACCCTACCGATGACTCTGATGTTAACGTGCCCTCCGATAACCCCTACGCAACCCTCGACGAAATCTATTTCATCCAGCAGTGGCCCGTTGGACGCATCCCGGACGAAGCCGGCACAGACGCTGGCTACCTCCTTGAGCAGCTCCGTTTTCTGACGAAGGAATACGAACTAAAAGTCAAATCGAAAAAGAGCGTCTCAACAAACATTCTGGCAAACCTCCTGCGCAGCCTGGCGGAGCGGTTCCAGTCCTTCAACGTTCGCTTTCAGAAAACCGATAACATCGGCTGCACCGCGGAGGTTTGGAAACCGGCATCTTCTGAGGTTTTCGCGGTGATCGATCGGGCTGACCGCCTGCTCAGCTCCCCCCCGACCACATCCAAAAGCCTGCTCAATGGGCAAGTCCCTGATCCAAAATTTGCTTATTTCAACCTCCACGGGCTTAAAGATTCTCCGGAATGGTACGGTCAGCGTGATCTTGTTAAAGCCTCAAACGACCCGGAATACCCTGTGGCAGTCGAACCAGTTAACTTCACCGCAAAAACCTCCTCACCGGAGATTGTGATGAGCGAGGCTTGTTACGGGGCGAATATCCTCGACAAAAAGGTTACCGAAGCCATTTCGTTAAACTTCCTGGCTTGCGGTACCAGAGCTTTTGTCGGCTCCACTTGTATTGCGTATGGCTCTGTTAGCAAAAACCTGGTCGCGGCGGACCTGCTCGCGTATCACTTCTGGACTCATGTAAAGTCGGAAGTCGCGGTTGGCTACGCCCTGATGCGTGCCAAACTCGCGCTGGCGAAAAAGATGACCGAGGAGCAGGGCTATCTTGACGGAGAGGACCAAAAGACGATCCTTTCGTTTGTTCTCTATGGCGACCCGTTGGCATCCAGCGCGAACATCAAACAGGTTTCCAAACCTGCCATTCGCCCCACCACGACGCCCGAACTGAAAACCATCAGCGACTCACGCGAAGAATTGATTGTGGCTGCCAGCGAGATGCCAACCGAGATTCTGGATAAGATCCGCAAAGTCATCAGCAGTTACCTGCCTGGGTTGGACGACGCGACGGTTTCACTCAACCCGCAACTGACCAACTTCACGCTGGATCCAGCCATGGTCCAGGCGCACAAGCAAAAATTCGATTACGTTAGCCAAAGCCAGCGTTACGTGGTCACGCTAAAGAAAAGCTACGAATACCGCCAACGCAGTCACAACTACTTCGCCCGAATGACTTTCAACCAACAAGGCGAAATGCTGAAACTGAGCACTTCGCGGTAAATCATTTTTCCCTTCAATATATCCGATGGAAATAGAATTCTGTTCTCTTTCCACCGGA
>JAYFQB010000098.1:0-7206 GCA_034927385.1 Anaerolineaceae bacterium
GAACCAGAAAAACTGGTTGGTCTGGTGCCCCCTGCTGGCATGTTGGGCGAGGTTACCAGCCAGGCTTCCGCGGAAACAGGCATTCCAGCAGGGCTACCGCTTATCTCAGCGGCGGCGGATAAAGCCTGCGAAGTGCTCGGCTCGGGCACACTTGCATCCAACATCTGCTGCCTTTCTTATGGAACAGCCGCGACGATCAACACCATTCACCAGCGCTACATCGAAGTAGTTCCTCTGATCCCGCCTTATCCCGCGGCAGTGCCCGGTTCCTATTCGCTGGAAATCCAGCTTTTCAGAGGCTATTGGATGGTTTCGTGGTTCTTGAAGGAATTTGGGCACAACGAACAACGGCTGGCTGCCGAACGGGATGTGGTCCCGGAGGAATTATTTGATGATCTGGTACACTCCGTGCCTGCCGGCTCGATGGGGCTGATGCTCCAGCCGTATTGGGGTCCTGGCTTAAAGTCTCCTGGCCCGGATGCCAAGGGGGCAGTGATAGGTTTTGGCGGGGTACACACCCGGGCTCATATCTATCGTTCCATTCTGGAAGGGTTGGCTTATGCCCTGCGCGAAGGCGCGGAACGCACCACCCGGCGCAGTAAAGTGCCGATCACGGAAGTGCGTGTAGCCGGAGGAGGTTCGCAGAGCGACGCCGCCGCCCAACTTACCGCCGATATCTTCGGTATGCCCGTCAGCCGACCTCATGTTTATGAAGCCAGCGGGTTGGGAGCTGCCATCGATCTGGCTGTCGGTCTGAAATTGCAGCCCTCATTTGAAAGCGCGGTTGCGGATATGACTCGCATCAGCAGAACTTTTGAACCCGACACCGAAAATCACAAGCTTTATGATGAGCTATACAACCGGGTCTACCTGAAGATGTATCCCAGACTGGCACCTTTATATAAGGAAATCCAGGACATCACCGGGTATCCCGCCAAGGATTAATTGTCAAAGGTCGGGCGCGTAAGTCTTGCTCAAACGCGCCTTCCTCGAGTAATATTGGGACATATGACAGACCTTGTTCAAACCACCCTAACTGGCAGCGATTCGCTGCCTTTTGTCGACCGTGTGTCGGGCTCTTTGCTGTTTGCCTCGCGTAAACCCAAAGCCAGTAAGCGAAAAACCGAAAAGGCAAAGCCAGCCAAAGGCAAATGGAACAAGGTTCTGAAGGATTCAGATTTTAAAAGCGAACTATGGGATTATTGCCTCGTCATTTTTGGCAGTGTGCTCTATGCGGCAACTGTCAACTTGTTGGTTATCCCGGCAGGGCTGTATATCGGAAACCTGACAGGTATCGCCAAAATCATCCTTGAATTATTGCAGCGGTGGATCCCGGGGTTGGGACCTCTGACGGGTGTGATTCTGTTGGGAATCAACCTGCCGCTACTGCTGATATCGTATCGTGTGGTCAACCGGAAATTCATGCTGAAAACGATCGTTTCCATCGCTGTGCTGACCATAGCTATGTCCGTTATTCCGGTCCAAATGCTCATTCCGGAGCTGGATGACCTGCTTACGGTTTGCCTGCTTGGCGGCGCGTTGGCAGGGTTTGGCGCGGGACTGTGCCTGAGGGCAGGCGGGTCTTCTGGCGGCGCGGACATCCTGGGCGTGTATATCAGCATCAAGCACAACACCTTTAGTGTTGGGAGAGTGGGGCTGTTTATCAGCCTGTTCGTCTATGGCTATGCTCTTTTCACCAATCCACCACTCATCATGATCTATTCAGTGATCTTCACGCTCATTTATACCTTCATGATGGACCGAACCCATTACCAAAATGTGAAGATCAACGTGATGGTCATCACGCGCAATCGGACGATCCTGCCCTTCATCACACAGGAAATAAAACGGGGAGCAACCTATTGGGACGGCAAAGGCGCTTACACCGACACGGATTTTGTGGTGATCAACACGGTGGTGTCGAAATATGAGTTGATTCGGCTTCGTCGGGGCGTGCTGGATTTGGACCCTAAAGCCTTCTTCATTGAAAACAACTCAGTCAACGTCACCGGCTACTTCCCCTCGCACTTCTTCTAATACCGGCTTTTTTCCTCCCAAAAAAAAGTCGGTCATATCATTGTTTTTTTGCAGCCAATTAAGGGGTTTGAGTTCATGGAAAAAAGAAGCCCGGACCCTTGAATTTGCTTATTTGGTTTTTTTACTTTACTGGTAAAATCCATCAATAATCTATGTTTTGCTTCGCCGGGGAGAACCCAGCCGATTTTATGGGTGATTACCTGAGCTCTGAACCAACCTGGAGTTTTGACTATGCCGCCAAAACAAGCAACAGCGGAATTACGACTTAAAGACCGCGCGGGTTCCATTTTTGATCAGTTAATGCCAATTTTTGCAACGCTCGCAGCCCTGCTGGTTGGAGCAATTTTTTTGATTTTGTTGGACGCAAATCCGATCACCGCCTATGGCGCATTGGTGCAGGGGGCGTTTGGCAGCTTTAATGCTTTCGCTGAAACTCTGGTTAAAGCCATCCCGTTGCTCCTGGTGGGTTTGGGCACCTGCATCGCTTACCGCGGCAGCGTCACGAACATCGGCGGTGAAGGGCAGATGATCATCGGCGCGATTCTCTCCACCTGGTTTGGGTTAACTTTCACCGAATTGCCCGGCTGGCTGGCGATCATTATCGCGATGCTGCTTGGCATCCTGGGCGGGATGATTTGGGGCGGGATTCCTGGCATCCTCAAGGCATATTTCAATGTGAACGAAATTTTGAGCACAGTCATGATGAACGCTGTCGCTGTGCAGATTATGAACTACCTGATGCGCGGTCCGATGATCGACCCGATCCAAAAAGAGGCATCCTCGCAGATCCCGCAGACCGCGCGTTTGATTGAAGCCTACCGCCTGCCGCGGCTCTCACCGACACGCCTGCATCTGGGACTGGTGATAGCTGTATTGCTGGCAGTAGCGGTTTATTTTTTGCTGTGGCGTACCACGCTGGGCTACCGTATCCGGGCTGTAGGTCAGAACCAGCCGGCCTCCAATTACGGCGGCATTGACGTAAAAAAGCATATTGTGGTCGCGCTGCTGCTAAGCGGCGCGTTCGCCGGGTTGGCAGGTATGATGCAAGTCTATGGCGTGAATTACCGCATGATCACGGACGGTTCGGCGACGGGCTTCACTGGAAATGCCGGCTTCAACGGAATTGTCGCAGCCCTCTTCGGGCAACTTCACCCACTGATCACCATTCCCGCATCTGTTTTGTTTGGTGGGTTATTGGTTGGCGCGAACGCCATGCAGCGCGTGGTGCAGGTGCCTTCCGCGCTTATCACAGCTTTGAATGGTCTTGTGGTGGTGTTCGTGGTGAGCAGTGAGTTTTTCCGCCGGCGCAGCCAGAAACGGAGGTTGAGCCAAAATGGCACGGAGCAGCACAAGCCAGAGGACGCTGATTTGCAGCAGGAAGCAGGTGGGGCATGATTTCTGACCTCTTCAGCGCGACCGTCATCATCGGTATTGTTTCATCCGGCATTCGCCTGGCAACGCCGTACCTCTTCGCTTCGATCGGCGAAATGTTCGGGCAGCGAAGCGGTGTTTTGAATCTTGGGGTGGAAGGGCAAATGCTGCTTGGCGCTTTTGTTGCCTTTTATGTCACTCTCAACACCCAAAACCTTTGGCTCGGCGTTCTGGCTGCGATGGGTGTTGGGGCGCTGATGGGGCTGGCAATGGCATTCGTTACGGTTAATTTGCATGCCACCCAGGGCATCAGCGGCATTGGCTTTTACCTCTTTGGAATGGGCATGAGCAACCTCCTCTTCCAAAAGTTGGTTGGAACGGTGGAAGGCGTAAAGGGCTTTCAGAGGATAGCGGTTCCGCTCCTGAGTAAGATTCCGGTGCTCGGAGAAATCTTCTTTAACCAAAACGCGTTGGTCTACCTGGCGTTCTTGCTGGTTCCGGTAGCCTGGTTTGTCTTGAATAAAACCACACTTGGCTTAAAGATTCGCGCGGTGGGCGAGAACCCCGAAGCCGCCGACTCGCTGGGAGTGAGTGTGGCGGGCATCCGTTATCTCACCGTCACCATGGGCGGCGTGTTTTCAGGGATTGCCGGCGCATCGCTTTCCATCGCGCTGTTGAACGTTTTCCAACAGAATATGACCGCCGGGCAAGGCTTTATCGCGGTCGCGCTGGTTTATTTTGGCAGCTGGAAACCGTTTGGGATCCTGGGCGGCGCGCTGCTTTTTAGCCTGGTGAATGCGCTCCAGCTTTGGATCCAGGTGCTCGGTATCCCAATCCCAGCAGAGCTGGCGGTTATGATGCCTTACATTCTGACCATATTAGTGTTGACCCTTTCCGTCTCTAAAAGCCGCGGTCCGTCCGCCTTGACCAAGGTGTTTGAGCGTGAAGGATAAAATTTGGGAGGGCGGCACAAAACCCCCTCCACTAATAAAAGGAGAATAATGAAGAAAGTATTTGCCTTAGTTTCAGTGCTCTTAGTCATGGCGATGTTCCTGGGTGCCTGCGGAAAAACCCCAGCAACGGAGCCGCCAGCCGCCAGTTCCGATCCACTGCGTATTGCGGTCGTTTCACCCAGCAGCGTCAATGATCTGGCTTTCACTCAAAGTATTTCAGACGCCCTGAAAGTGTTGAAGGCAGAAATGGGCGACGGTTTGGAATACGCATTCTCAGAGAATATGTTTGTTGTGGATGACGCCGCTGCAGCGATTCGCGATTATGCCAACAAGGGTTACGACATCGTGATTGCCCATGGCTCGCAATATGGCTCCTCTTTGCAGGAGATTGCTCCGGACTTTCCGGAAACCGTATTTGCCTGGGGCACCACGGTTGACACGTTTGGTATGGCAAATGTGCACGCCTACGAAGCCGCATCCGATCAGGGCGGTTATGTGAATGGCGTTATGGCAGGTATGCTGACCCAAACCAAGATCATTGGTGTGGTTGGTCCGATCGAGACCGGCGATGCCAAACTCTATGTCGATGGATTTGTCGCTGGCGCGAAGTCTGTTGACCCGACCATTGATGTTCGTGTTACCTACATAGGCAGTTTCTCGGATGTTGCATTGGCAGCCGAAGCCGCCACCACCCATATCGCCGCTGGCGCTGATATCCTGACCGGCTCCGCCCAGATGGTGGTTGGGGCGATCGGTAAAGCAGAAGAATCCGGACTGTATTGGTTTGGAACTCAGGCGGATCAGAACAGCTTTGCCCCCAAGACAGTTGTTGCCAGCCAGGTGTACCACTGGGAAAACATCCTGCGTGAGATCATCTCGCTGCGTGCCGCTGGGACTCTGGGCGGGCATACCTTCACCGCCTCTCTCCAAAACGGCGGTCAGGTGATCACCTTCAATCCTGAGGTCACCATCAACGATGAAATTAAGACCAAGGTTGAGGAAACCATTGCTGGGATCAACGATGGCAGCATTGTCATCCCCAAACCATAATTCATAAAATCACGGAACGGGTCAGGCTTTTATGCCTGACCCGTAAAGGAACAAGTATGCAAAAGAACGGTCAGGTTATCAGCGATAAAGTTGCCTTCGAAACCCTCGAAATGCGCGGGATTACCAAGCGGTTCCCCGGAGTTTTGGCAAACGACAATGTCAACTTCGATCTGCGGGCTGGTGAGGTTCATTCGCTGTTGGGGGAAAACGGGGCTGGTAAAAGCACACTGATGAAGAATTTATATGGGATGTATCATCCGGACGCGGGTGATATCCTGTTGAACGGAAAACCGGTAAAAATCAACTCGCCAACCTCCGCGATCCAACACGGGATTGGCATGATCCACCAACATTTTATGTTGGTGCCGACTTTGACGGTTGCCGAGAATGTGGCGTTGGGTTTGCCCTCAAGCCGACGCCCCCTGACCGATCTGGACAGGGTTTCTGAAAAGATTCTTGCACTGGCTGATAAATACCATCTCAGCATAGACCCTGGCGCATATATCTGGCAGCTTAGCGTTGGGCAGCAGCAGCGCGTGGAAATTATCAAGGCGCTCTACCGCGGCGCGGCGATTTTGCTGTTGGATGAACCTACGGCTGTCCTGACACCTCAGGAGGTTGATGAGCTGTTTGTGATCATGCGGCAAATGCTCAGCGATGGATATGGGCTTGTCTTTATTTCGCACAAGCTGCACGAGGTGATCTCAATCAGTGACCGCATCACCGTTCTGCGGGATGGGCGAAACGTCGGCACGCGCCAAACTTGCGATGTGAACCAAAACACGCTGGCGCAGTGGATGGTTGGGCATGAGATTGAGTTCATTAAAAGCACGGAAAAACCCCGGTTGGGGGAAGTCCGCTTCGCGCTTGAGGATGTCTGCTGCGGCAGCGACCGCGGTGTTGAGGGGCTGAAGGACGTTAATCTTGCGGTAAGTTCCGGGGAGATTGTCGGGCTGGCTGGCGTTTCGGGCAATGGGCAGCTTGAACTTGCCGAAACTTTGACCGGGATCAGACCAACCACCAAGGGAAAAGTCTTCCTCGAAGGAAGGGAAGTAACTGGCAGGAAACCCGGTGAGATCACCGAGGCGGGTCTCTCATATATCCCTGAAGAACGTATGAAAGACGGCATGATTCGCAACTTTAACATCTCCGAGAATCTGGTGCTGCGCGAGCACCATAAAGCGCCTTTTTCAAAACACGGCTTCCTTCAGACAACCTACATAAACGACCATGCGGATCGTCTGATCAAGCAGTATCGGATTAAAACGCCTTCAAGAAAGACGCTGGCAAAGAGCTTATCGGGAGGGAATATCCAAAAAGTGCTGCTGGCACGCGAGCTGTCGCGTAATCCGCGGGCAATCATCGCGGCGCAGCCAACCAGGGGGCTCGATATCGGCGCGAGCGAGTATGTGCGCGAGCAATTGCTGGAAGAACGTAAAAAAGGAACCGCGATTTTGCTGATTTCGGAAGACCTCGATGAGATTCTGGCTCTCGCGGATAGAATCGCGGTGATTTATGAGGGCAAAATCATGGATATCTTACCGCGCGAAAGTGCCACCAAGGAAGATATCGGTTTGCTCATGGCTGGCGTTCACCCGGGAGAGACAATCCACAACGCCAGGTGTTGAGCGGGATAAATGGAATTGGTGTTCTCACAAAGTACGAGAGTTCACCTTCAATTTCCACGCAAGGGTGAAGCTTTCAACTGGGACAGCCTGACACAATCATAAAATATAGTACAACCAAAAAACCGCCTTTTCGTTTAAAGGCGGGTGGATCTGGCATTGCGTTGGAA